>NZ_JASCXF010000017.1:0-85337 GCF_030062225.1 Sphingomonas sp. 2R-10 | reverse complement strand
GGCGGGGCGGGGGTCGCGAACCAGTCGCGCAGTTCGTCCTCGACCAGCGTGTCGACGCCGGCATCCTGCCACCATTCGAGCGCGCTGGCCGCCGCATCATGCCACTGGATATGCTGGTCCGCCCCCATGGCGCCTTTAAGCCACTGCCTTGACCTCCCCGTCAATCTGCCCAAATCACTCCCGGGGACAGGGCGTGTCGCCCACGCGACGAGTATGGCCGAGCGACGCCCGGGATGAGGATGGCGGGATGAGGATGGACGAATGAGCGAACGGGAATCGATGCCCTATGACGTCGTGATCGTCGGCGCAGGGCCTGCCGGCCTGTCCGCGGCGATCCGGCTGAAGCAGATGGCGGCCGAGACGGGCGGCGAACTGGCCGTCTGCGTGCTGGAAAAGGGGTCGGAGGTCGGCGCCCATATCCTGTCGGGCGCGGTGTTCGATCCGCGGGCGATGGACGAGCTGCTGCCCGAATGGCGGACCATGGGCTGCCCGATGGCCGAGGTTCCGGTGACCGAGAACCACCACTGGCTGTTGTCGGAAGCCGGCAGCAGCGAGGTGTCGCACCGCGTCCTGCCGCCGTTCATGCAGAATACCGGCACCTATACCGGGTCGCTGGGCAATATGTGCCGCTGGCTGGCCGAACAGGCAGAGGGGCTGGGCGTCGAGATATTTCCCGGCTTCGCCGCCGCCGAGATCCTCTATCACGACGACGGTTCGGTGAAGGGCGTCGCGACCGGCGACATGGGCGTGGCACGCGACGGCACGCACAAGCCCGACTGGCAGCCGGGGCTGGAACTCCACGCCAAGTATACCTTCTTTGCCGAAGGGGTGCGCGGGCACCTGTCGAAGCAGATCATCCGCACCTTCGATTTGGCAAAGGACAGCCAGCCGCAGGTCTATGGGCTGGGTATCAAGGAATTGTGGGACATACCCGCCGAAAACCACGTGCCCGGCCGCGTGATCCATACCCAGGGCTGGCCACTGAGCGAAACGCGTGGGAGCAACGGCGGCGGGTTCCTGTACCATCAGGCGAACGGGCAGGTCGCGCTGGGTTTCGTGACGTGGCTGAACTATTCCAACCCGTATCTGTCGCCGTTCCACGAGATGCAGCGGTGGAAGACGCATCCAGCGATCGCCGCGATCCTGAAGGGCGGCAAGCGCGTGTCGTACGGCGCGCGCGCGATCAACGACGGCGGGTGGCAGTCGGTGCCGAAACTGACCTTCCCCGGCGGGGTGCTGGTCGGCTGTTCGGCCGGGTTCCTGAACGTGCCGCGGATCAAGGGCATCCATACCGCGATGAAATCGGGGATGATGGCCGCCGAAGCCGCGTTCGCCGCGGTCCGCGACGGGCGGACCGGCGACGAACTCACCGCCTATAGCGCCGCGTACGAGGCGAGCTGGGTATATGAAGAGCTGCGCACGGTCCGCAACGTCGTGCCGCTGGTCAAGAAATTCGGCGATTTCGTCGGCTCGGGCATCGCCAATGCGACGATGTGGGCGGAACATTGGGGGGTGCGCATGCCGTTCACCATGGGCCACCATCCCGATCACGAAAGCCTGTGGCGCAAGGATCAGGTGCAGCCGATCGCCTATCCCAAGCCCGACGGCGTGCTGAGCTTCGACCGGCTGTCGTCGGTGTTCCTGTCGAACACCAATCACGAGGAGGACCAGCCGGTCCACCTGACGCTGAAGGACCCGAACGTCCCGGTCGAATACGACCTGCCGCTCTACGACGAGCCCGCGCAACGATATTGTCCGGCGGGCGTATATGAAATCGTGGGGGCAGAGACGGATAGCCCGAAATTCGTCATCAACGCGCAGAACTGCGTCCACTGCAAGACGTGCGACATCAAGGACCCGACTCAGAACATCAACTGGGTCGTGCCGGAAGGCGGCGGAGGACCGAATTATCCGAATATGTAGCCTGGGAACGATCGTGGCGACGCTGGTGGTGGCACCGGCGTCGGCAGCTGCCACCCTGCCTGCCACCCCATTGGCCGCCTATGTCCGGGCCCGTGCCGCCGACGCCGATGGCGCGGTCACCGTTGCGGCACAGGGCTATGCCGAGGCGCTGGCGGCGCAACCCGCCGATCCGGTCATCGCCGTCCGCGCGCTGCGACAGGCGCTGGCCAGCGGCGACCTGCCGCTCGCACGGCGGGCCGGCGCGGTCCTGCGCGCGGCCGACGTCGCGCCGCCCGACCTCGACATCCTCGCCTTCAGCGACGCGGTGATCGCGCGCGACACGGCGGCGCAGCGCGCGGCGCTCGCGCGGCTGGCGGAATCGCCGCTGGGGTTTCTCGGCCCGTTGCTGGCGAGCTGGGTCGACCTGCCCGCGCCGCCGGTCGCGGTCGATGGTGGCCCGATCCCGCGCCGCTATGCCGCCGAGAACGCCGCGCTGCGCCTGCTGGCGACCGGGCAGACGCGCGAGGGTATCGCCGCCACCCGCACGCTGCTGACCGCGACCGGCGGCGACGCCGATTTCCGGCTGAACGCCGCGCAGCTGCTCGTCCGTGCCGGTGAGCGCGATACCGCCCGTGCGCTGCTGGCGGGCGACGACCCGGTGCTCGCCCGTGCCGCCGAGACGCTGGGCCGCGGCAGCAAGGGCGACGCGCGGTTCGGCGTGTCGCGCCTGTTCGCCCGCATGGCCGGCGACCTGTCGGCGCAGGGTACCGAATCGCTTGCGATCATGCTCGCCCGCTCGGCGCTGCTGCTCGACCCGACCTATTCGCGCGCGCGCATCGCGCTGGCCGACGCGCTCGCCCGCGACGATGCGATCGCGGCGGCGAAGGCGGTGCTGGCGGCGATCCGGCCAGGCGATCCGTTCGCCGGCAGCGCCAACGCGCTGGGCATCGTCATCCTGCAACGTGCCGGCGACCTGCCCGGTGCGCTGGCATTGGCGCGCACCCAGGCCGAACGCCCCGGTGCTGCGACCGCGACGCTGCGCCGCTATGCCGACCTCCAGCTCGAAACCGGCGAGGCAGCCGCCGCCGCGCAGACCTATGCCCGTGCGCTGGCGCAGGCGGGGCAGGGGGCGGACTGGACGCTGTACCTGCAACGCGGCGCAGCACTCGACCAGTCGGGCGACTGGGCCGGCGCGCTGCCGATGCTGCGCCGTGCGGTCGAACTGGGGCCGCAGGAACCGGTCGCGCTCAACTATCTGGGCTACGCACAGGTCGATCATGGCGAAAATGTGCCGGAAGCGACGCGGATGCTCGAACGCGCCCATGCGCTGGCACCCAGGGACCCGGCGATCGCCGATTCGCTCGGCTGGGCGCGCTTTCGTGCCGGCAACATCGCCGCCGCGCTGCCGCTGATCGAGGGCGCGGTGCGAAGGGCGCCCGACGATGTCGAGATCAACGAGCATCTCGGCGACGTATATTGGGCCGCCGGTCGCCGGGTCGAGGCACGCTATGCCTGGGCGGCGGCATCGGTCGCGGCGGAGGGCGCCGTGGCACAACGGCTGGCGAGCAAGCTTGCGAACGGTCCCGCTTCGTCGCATCGCTGAACGCGATGATCGTCGAACCCGCCCCCGCCAAGCTGAACCTCGCGCTGCACGTCCGTGCGCGGCGCGACGACGGCTATCACGAACTGGAGACGCTGTTCGCTTTCGTCCGCGACGGCGACACGGTGCGCCTTACCCCGGCGGAGCGCGACGGCTTCGCCATCATCGGTCCGTTCGCCGGCGGACTGAGCGGCGAGGGCGACAATCTGGTCACCCGTGCGCGTGACGCGTTTCGTGCCGCGTTCGGTCCGGGCGAACCGTTGTCGATCGTGCTCGACAAGCACCTTCCGGTCGCCTCCGGCATCGGTGGCGGATCGGCCGATGCCGCCGCGACGCTCCGCGGACTGGCGCGGCTGACGGGAATAGCGCCCGACCACCCGGAGCTGTTCGCGATCGCCGCGCGGCTGGGATCGGACGTGCCCGCCTGCCTCGCCGGGCGCACGATGATCGGGCGCGGGCGCGGCGAGCGGCTGACGCCGATCGACGCGCCCGGCCTGCCGGTGCTGCTGGTCAACCCCGGCGTCGGCGTGTCGACCGCCGCGGTCTTTGCCGCATGGGACCGGATCGATCGTGGCGCGTTGCCCGATGGCGATGCGCTGGCGATCGCGCTCGCCGGGCGTAACGACCTCGAACCGCCCGCACGGTCGCTCGCGCCGGAGATCGACGCGGTGCTGGCGTCGCTGGCATCGGCCGATGGCGTGACGCTTGCCCGCATGTCGGGATCGGGTGCGACCTGCTTCGCGCTGTTCGACCGGGTCGAGGACCGCGCCGCCGCGGCCGCCACCCTCCACGCCACGCAGCCCGGCTGGTGGTGTCTCGAAACGGCACTCGCGTGACAGGCGCGCGTCCCGATGCGGAACAGGTCGGTGCCGCGCCCTCTGTACAGGGCGGACGGCATGGTTCTTGTAGAGGATCATCAGCGGATCATACGCCGGGAGCGGATCGTCCGTGGGCGGTCTCTTCGGACGCCGCCCACTCCGCTGCCATGACCGACTGCACCGTCGATGGCGATATCGCGACCGTATGGCTGGCGCGGGGTTCGGCGCGCAATGCCCTGCCCACCGGCGGCTGGGGCGCGCTGGCCGACCGGGTCGCCGGTCTCGCCGTCGCCGACGTCCGCGCCGTCATCCTCGCCTCGCGCGAGGGCGGCATCTTCTGCGCCGGTGCCGATATTGCCGAATTCGCCGACCTGCAACGCGACCCTGCGCGCCGCACCGCGTTTCGCGCGCAGCTTTCCGCCGCGATCGAGGGGATCGCCGCGCTGCCGATGCCGGTCGTCGCCGCCGTCGATGGCGGATGCTTCGGCGCGGGCGTTGCGCTGATGCTCGCCTGCGATATCGCCATCGCCGGCGATGGCGCGCATTTCGCAGTCCCGCCGGCGCGGCTCGGCATCCTCTATCCCCCCGCCGACGTCGCCCGGCTGGTCGCGGCGGTCGGGCGGGGCCATGCCGCGCGGCTGCTCTACGGCGGCGATACGATCGATGCCGATGCCGCGCTCGCCCTCGGGCTGGTCCACCAGCGCAGCGGCGACCCGCTGGCCGATGCCCGCACGCTGGCGACGCGGATCGCCGCCAACGCTCCGCAGGCAGTGCGCGGCCTGAAACAGGCGATCGACGGCGTTCCCGGCGGCGAAGCGCGCTTCGACGCCGCGTTCGACGGCGCGGAATTGCGCGAAGGGCTTGCGGCGTTCCGCGAGCGCCGTCCGCCGGTGTTCCGGTGAGCGCCAACCATCTCCCCGGCGGCGACACCGGCCTGCTGCTGTTATGCGACCATGCGTCGGCGTGGGTGCCGGACGATATCGCCATCCCGCCGCACCTGCTGACCCTCCATGTTGGCGTCGATATCGGCGCCGGGCTGCTGACCCGCGCGCTGTCGCAGGCGCTCGATGCCCCGGCGATCCTCGGCACCGTATCGCGGCTGGTGATCGACCTGCATCGCCAGAGCGATCATCCGGGGCTGATTCCGGAGCTATCGGACGGCCACGCCATCCCCGCCAATGTCGGCGCCGACCGGGCAGCGCGCATCGCCCGGTTCCACGCGCCCTATCATGCCGCGATCCGCGCACAGGTCCGCCGCGACCGCCCGCGGCTGATCGTCGCGATCCACAGCTTCACGCCCGCACTCGAAACCGACGGCATCGCGCGGCCATGGGAGGCCGGCATCCTCTACGGCCGCGACGACCGCGCCGCCCGCCTCGCCATCGACTGGCTCCGTACGCAGGAGATCGTGACGGGCGATCAGGAGCCGTATTCCGGCCGCATCCTCAACGCGACGCTGGACCGCCATGCCGAGGGGCAGGGCATTCCATCGCTGTCGGTCGAAATCCGCAACGACCTGATCGGCGACGTGGCGGGCGTGGCGCGCTGGTGTGGTGTCCTGACCATGATGATTGCCGCAGTGCGCAACGGACTTGCGTTGGAAGCCTCGCCTGCGCAATAGGCTGTCGCCATGACCCAGACTTTCGACAAATCGCGGCTGCCCAGCCGCCACGTGTCCGTCGGCCCCGAACGCGCGCCGCATCGCTCCTATTATTACGCGATGGGCATCGCCGAGGAGGATATCGCCAGGCCGTTCGTGGCGCTGGCGTCCGCCGGCAACGACAGCGCGCCGTGCAACACCACGCTGGATTTCCAGGCGGATGCCGCGCGCGAAGGCGTGGTGGCGGGTGGCGGCATGCCGCGCCGGTTCAACACCATCACCGTGACCGACGGCATCGCGATGGGGCATCAGGGGATGAAATCCTCGCTGGTCAGCCGCGAGGTCATTGCCGATTCGGTCGAACTGTCGGTGCGCGGCCATTGCTACGACGCGCTGGTCGGCTTTGCCGGGTGCGACAAGTCGCTGCCCGGCATGATGATGGCGATGCTGCGCCTCAACGTGCCGTCGATCTTCGTCTATGGCGGGTCGATCCTGCCCGGCCGGTTCGAGGATCGCGACGTGACCGTCGTCGACGTGTTCGAGGCGGTCGGCCGCTACGCCGCCGGCACCTGTCCGCTGCACGACCTGACCGCGCTCGAAAAGGTCGCCTGTCCCGGCCATGGCGCCTGCGGCGGCCAGTTCACCGCCAACACCATGGCGTGCGTCGGCGAGGCGATCGGCCTGTCGCTGCCCAATTCGAACATGGTGCCCGCGCCCTATCGCAGTCGCGAGGAGATCGCGATCGCGGCGGGCAGGCAGGTGATGGAACTGGTCCGCCTGAACCTGCGTCCGCGCGACATCGCCACCCGCGCCGCGTTCATCAACGCCGCGCGCGTCGTGGCGGCGACTGGCGGCTCGACCAACGCCGCGCTGCACCTGCCGTCGATGGCGAACGAGGCGGGGATCGATTTCGATCTGTTCGACGTGGCGGAGGCTTTCAAGTCAACGCCTTACGTTGCGGACCTCAAGCCCGGCGGCAAGTACGTCGCCAAGGACATGTACGAGGCCGGTGGCGTCTACATGCTGATGAAGACGATGCTCGCGAACGACCTGCTCGATGGCAGCTGCATGACCGTCACCGGCAAGACGCTGGGCGAGAACATCGACGAGGTGACGTGGAACCCCGACCAGAAGGTGATCTACGACGTGAAGACGCCGATCACCTCGACCGGTGGCGTCGTCGGCCTGCGCGGTACACTCGCCCCCGATGGCGCGATCGTGAAGGTCGCCGGCATGAAGCGGCTGCAATTCACCGGAACGGCACGCGTGTTCGATTGCGAGGAAGACGCCTTCGCCGCGGTCGAGAAGCGTGAGATCAGGGACGGCACCGTCCTCGTCATCCGCTACGAAGGGCCGAAGGGCGGTCCGGGGATGCGCGAGATGCTGTCGACCACCGCCGCGCTCTACGGCCTCGGCATGGGGGAAACCGTCGCGCTCATCACCGATGGCCGGTTCTCGGGCGGCACGCGCGGCTTCTGCATCGGCCATGTCGGTCCCGAAGCGGCCGAAGGCGGCCCGATCGCCTTGGTCGAGGATGGCGACATCATCACCATCGACGCCGAAGCCGGCACGATCGACCTCGACGTACCTGCCGACGTGCTGGCCGACCGCCGCGCGCAGTGGCAGCCGCGCGTCAACGACTATCAGGCGGGCGCGCTGTGGCGCTATTCGCAGACGGTCGGCCCGGCGTGGCAGGGTGCGGTAACCCATCCGGGTGCCAGGGCCGAGCGGCACGTCTACGCCGATATCTGAGGACCGCTCGCCCTTTGCCGTATTCCCGCGCAGGCGGGGATACGATAGCGAGCGGCTGTGGTATCGCCCCCTGATGACCGGATTCGCCCCCCGCCTGCTCCTCCTCCCCGCGCTCCTGCTCGCCGGTTGCGACCGCAGTCCCGATCCCGACGTCCTCGCCAATGTCGAGGCGGAGCAACGCGCCGCCGCCGATGATGCCGGCCGGATCGAATGCGCGGCCGATCCCGCCGCGCCCTTTGCCGCCGACTGCACGATCGAACGCATGGCGGACGGCGCCGAAACCGTTCTGACGCTGCGCCAGCCGAGCGGCGGCTTTCACCGGTTGCGTATCACCCGCGACGGTCGCGGCGTAGTCGCCGCCGACGGATCGGAGGCGGCGCAGGTCACCGTGATCGGAGACAGCCGGATCGAGGTCGCGATCGGCGGCGCGCGCTATCGCCTGCCCGCGACGGTCGGTCCCGTCGCACGATGACGGTATTCCCCGGCGACGCGCCGATCCTGCGCGCCGAACAGATGCGCGCGGCAGAGGCCGCCGCATTTGCGAGCGGCGTCGATCAGGCCGCGCTGATGGAACGCGCCGGGTTGGCGGTTGCCCGCGAAGCGCGCCGGATCGCCTTCGGCCGGCCGGTACTGGTGCTCGCAGGCCCCGGTAACAATGGCGGCGATGCCTTTGTCATCGCACGGCTTTTGTGCGAGTGGGGCCTCGACGTCGCGGTCGCGGCCTTGCCGGTGCGGAGCCATGGCGTGGCCGAACGAATGCGCGCCGCATGGGGCCGGCCGATCGAGCATTTCGACACCGTCGAACCCCGTCCGATCCTCGTCGACGGCCTGTTCGGCATCGGCCTGTCCCGCCCGCTCGACCCGGCCATCGCTGCCCGGCTCGCGCAGCTGTCCCACGATGCCTTCACCATCGCCATCGACATGCCGAGCGGGTTCGACAGCGACGCGGTCCACCGCTTCGCCGGTGCCGGACGCGCCGACCTGACGGTCGCGCTCGGTGCGCTCAAGCCCGCGCATGTCGTCGGTGACATGGTGGCGCGTTGCGGCCACGTCCTGCTCGCCGACCTCGACCTTCCCTTGCCCGAAGCGCCCCGCACCATCGCGCGGCCCCGCATCGCCGCCCCGGCCCATGCCGCGCATAAGTACAGCCGGGGTCTGGTGACGATCGTGTCGGGCGCGATGCCCGGCGCGGCACGCCTCGCCGCCCGCGCTGCGCTGTCGGCAGGGGCCGGCTATGTCGTGCTGGCCGGCGACGCGGCGCAGGGCGGCCCCGACGCGCTCGTCCACCGCGCGGCGGACGAGCTGCCCACGCTGCTCGCCGACGAACGGCTCGCGGCGGTGCTGGTCGGTCCGGGCCTTGGCCGCGACGACCACGCCGCCCGCACGATCGCCGCAGCCCTTGCCTGCGCGGCGCCGCTGGTGATCGATGGCGACGCGCTCTCGCTGCTCGGCCCCGCCGGCATCGACCGCGTCGCCGCCCGCACTGCGGCGACCTTCCTCACACCCCATGGCGGCGAGTTCGCCCGGATGTTCGGCGAGCGCGACGGCAACAAGATCGACCGGACGGTGCAAGCTGCGCTACAGGCGCGCGCGACCATCGTCCACAAAGGCCCCGATACCGTGATCGCTTCTCCCGACGGCACCGTTACCGTCGCCCCCCATGCATCGTCATGGCTGTCGACCGCCGGCACCGGCGACGTGCTGGCCGGCATTCTCGCCGCACGGCTGCGCCCCGGCGGGGCCGATGCCGCCCGCCAGGCGGTGTGGCTCCCCGGCCGCGCGGCCCATCTCGCCGGGCCGGCGTTCGTCGCCGATGCGCTGATCGATCACCTCGGACCGGCGATCGCCGAATGTCGCTGACCGACGACGACGTGATCGTCCGCGTGGCGGCGCGGGGCGAAGGCGTGACCGGCGATGGCGTCCACGTGCCGCTCGCCGCGCCGGGCGACCGGCTGCTGCCCGATGGTTCGATCGAGCACGGCCCGCACCACGCAGCGCCGCCCTGCCGCCATTTCCCCGAATGCGGCGGGTGCCAGCTCCAGCATCTCGATCTGTCCAGCGAAGCCGATTTCGTCGCCGATCGCGTGCGCGGCGCGCTGGCGTCGCAATCGCTCGACGCTCCGGTTCGCCCCGCGATCCTGTCCGCACCGCAGACCCGCCGTCGCGCGACGCTGCATGCCGACCGTCGGGGCAGGCAGGTGACGCTGGGCTTCACCGAAAGCGGCACCCACCGCATCGTCGACGTGCGCGAATGCCATGTCCTGCTGCCCGACCTGTTCGCGGCGATCGCGCCGTTGCGCTGGCTGCTGGCGACCGCGCTGAAGGACCGCACCCGCGCCGACATCCACCTCGCGCGGGTCGATCAGGGCGTCGACGTCCTGCTGATCGGCCAGATCGCCGAAGGCCTCGCCGCTGCCGAGGCGCTGACGACCTTTGCGCAGGATCAGCGCCTCGCCCGCCTGTCGATCGACGACGGCATGGGCGCGGAGGCGCGCTGGGAACCCGAGCCCGTCACGATCACGCTGGGCGGCGTGCCCGTACCGTTCCCGCCGGGCAGCTTCCTGCAGGCGACCGGCGACGGCGAAGCCGCGCTGATCGCGGCGGTCGACGAGGCGGTTGCAGGCGCGGGCATCGTCGCCGACCTGTTCGCCGGCCTCGGCACCTTCACCCTGTCGCGCGGGAGCCGCACGCGCACCTATGCCGGTGAGGCGGGACGCGAGGCGATCATGGCGCTGAAGCTTGCCGCGGCGCGTGCCGGTCGCCCGGTCGTCGCCGATCACCGCGACCTGTTCCGCCGACCGCTGACGCCCGCCGAACTCGACCGGTTCGACGCGGTGATCCTCGACCCGCCGCGCGCGGGCGCGCGCGAACAGGCGGCGGCGCTGGCGGCGGCGAAGGTGCCGGTGATCGCCTATGTTTCTTGCAATCCCAGCAGCTTCGCGCGCGATGCGAAGACATTGTGTCAGGCCGGATATCGCATCGACTGGGTCCAGCCGGTCGGGCAATTCCGCTGGTCGACCCATGTCGAACTGGTCGCGCGGCTGGTGCGCTGACTTTCCTACAGCCGGCCACTCTGCCATGCCGGTGCGACGCGGGGAACGGAGCAGACCGCGTTATGCGCCGATTGCGCACGAGTGTGACTTTTGTGACCTTTGGCGCTCAGACCGGGTACTCCGCCCCCACGAAGAACAGCCCGTCGGGCGGCGCATTCAGCCACAATGCGGCCCGGTCGCGTGCGGCGAGAATGCCGGCCAGCTCATCCGGCGTCCGCTTGCCCAGCCCGACCGTCGCGAGGCAGCCGACCATCGAGCGCACCTGATGGTGCAGGAACGACCGCGCGGCGGCATGGATGGTGATCCGCTCGCCATCGGCGACGACGTCCAGCCGGTCGAGCGTGCGCAGCGGGCTGTCCGCCTGGCAATGCGCCGACCGGAACGTGGTGAAGTCGTGCCGCCCGACCAGCCGCGCCGCGCCCGCCGCCATCGCGTCGGTACCCAGCGGCTGCGGCACCCGCCACGCCAGCCCCCGCTCGTGCGTCAACGGCGCCCGTCGGCACACGATGCGATACGCATACGCCCGCCGCACGCACGAGAAGCGCGCATGCCAGTCGTCCGCCACCGCGACGCAATCGAGGATCGCCACCGGATCGGGCCGCAACCGCGCGTTCAGTGCCTCCATCAACCGGAACGGCGCGATCGCCTTCGCGACGTCGACATGTGCCCGCATCCCCGTGGCATGAACCCCGGCATCGGTCCGCCCGGCGGCATGGACCGCCGCGGTCTCGCCGGTGACCTCGAACAGCGCGCGCTCGATCGCGCCCTGCACGCTTGCGCCCTCGGACTGGCGCTGCCAGCCGACGAACGGTCGTCCGTCATATTCGACCAGCAACGCGAACCGCGTCATGCCAGCCGCGACCCCGCCGGGATCGGGAAGCCGCGCAGCAATTCGGCCGGCGTCATCGCCCCGCGCCCGGCCCGCTGCACCAGCGTCGGGCGCAGCGCCCGTTCGCCACAGGCGATGGTCAGCGCATCGTCGATCACGTCGCCCGGCCCGCCAACGCCGTCGACCACCTCGGCCGCCAGCACGCGCACCCGCTCGCCGTTCAACTCGAAGAACGCGCCCGGCGCAGGATGGAACGCACGCACCTGCCGCTCGGCATCGACCGCGCCGCCATCGAAGTGCAGCCGCGCCTCGGCCTTGTCGATCTTGGGGGCATGGGTCACGCCGTCGTGCGACTGTTCGACCGGCGGATGGGCCTCGGGGTCGGCCAGCACCTGCAACATCAACCGCGCGCCCATCGCGCTCAACTCCTGCGCCAGTTCGCCTGCGGTCTTCGCGCCAACCGGCGTCCGCCCTTCCAGCCGCACCGGACCGGTATCCATCCCCGCCGCCATCTGCATGATGCCGACGCCGGTTTCTGCGTCGCTGGCGAGGATCGCGCGCTGGATCGGTGCCGCCCCGCGCCAGCGCGGCAACAGCGATCCATGGACGTTCAGGCACCCCAGTCGCGGCGCATCCAGCACCACCTGCGGCAACAGCAGCCCGTACGCCGCGACCACCGCCACATCCGCGTCCAGCGCGGCGAAGTCCGCCTGCACCGCCGGGTCGCGCAGCCGCTCGGGCGTGCGCACCTCGATCCCGAGCGATTCGGCCAGCCGCTGGACGGGGGAGGGGGTCAGCGCCTTGCCCCGGCCCGCGCGGCGGGGCGGCTGGCTGTAGGATGCGACGACGTCGTGCCCGGCATCGACCAGCGCCTGTAAGATCGGCACCGCGAAGTCGGGGGTGCCCATGAAGATGATCCGCATCGCCCCTCTCGACACCGTGGCGTCGGCGCGCGCAACCCCCTATCTTGGGTGGCGATGGCCTCTCCCGAAATCGACGCGCTGACCCAGGCGCTCTCCCGCCTCCCCGGTCTCGGCCCCCGTTCGGCCCGGCGCGCGGTGCTGCATCTGGTCAAGAAGCGCGAGACCGCGCTCGACCCGCTGCTGATCGCGCTCGACCGGGTGGCGCGGACGCTGGCGACCTGTTCGACCTGCGGCAATGTCGACACCACCGATCCGTGTGCGATCTGCACCGATCCGCGCCGCGACGACCGCGCGCTGTGCGTCGTGGAGGAGGTCGCCGACCTGTGGGCGCTCGATCGCGCGCGGCTGTTCCCCGGCCGCTTCCACGTGCTCGGCGGCCGGCTGTCGGCACTGGAAGGGGTGCGCCCCGACGACCTCGCCATCGATTCGCTCGTCGCCCGCGTCGCGGCGGGCGGCATCGACGAGGTCGTGCTGGCGATGAACGCCACGCTGGAGGGGCAGACGACCGCGCATTACATCGCCGAGCGGATCGAGAAATATCCGGTGCGCCTGACCCAGCTCGCCCACGGCCTGCCGGTCGGCGGCGAACTCGACTATCTCGACGAGGGGACGCTGGCGCAGGCGCTGCGCGCGCGACGCCCGGTCGCTTGACCGGCCAAAATATGCTACCTACCCAGCCGCTATGGCTATTCTTCCGATCATCGAAATTCCCGATCCCCGCCTCCGCCTCGTCTCCGAACCCGTCGAGGGCGTGACGGACGAGGTAAAGACCCTCATCGCCGACATGTTCGAGACGATGTACGACGCGCCCGGCATCGGCCTCGCCGCGATCCAGGTCGCCGTGCCCAGCCGCGTGCTGGTCATCGACCTGCAGGACGAGGAGGATGAAGAGGGCAAGCCGGTCAAGGCGCCGCACGCCTTCGTCAACCCGGTGATCGAGGAAGTGTCGGAGGAACTGTCGACCTATCAGGAAGGCTGCCTGTCGATCCCCGAACAATATGCCGACGTCGTCCGCCCGGCGCGCTGCCGCGTGACGTGGCTGGACGAGCACGGCGCGGCGCACGACGAATGGCTCGACGGGCTGATGGCGACCTGCCTCCAGCACGAGATGGACCATCTGAACGGCGTGCTGTTCATCGACCACCTGTCGCGGTTGAAGCGCGACATGGTCATCAAGAAGCTGAACAAGGCGCGCAAGGCGGCGTAACGGCCGCCGCAACAAGCGTCACCCCGGCGCAGGCTGGGGTCTCCCGGTGACAGCACGTAACGCCAACCGCGAGAGACCCCGGCCTGCGCCGGGGTGACGCCCCATAGCGTGGCACCCCGCTCCCAACGCGACGAACCGAACCCCCGTCACCTTGCCCGTCGGAAAGGCCGGGGGTAGGTTCCGGGTCCGTTCCTCCCGGAGTATCGCATGGACCCGCTCGTCATCGTCATCGTCGCCGCCGTTCTGCTCGCGGGGCTGGCGGTTGGCTGGCTGATGGGCAGCCGGCAGGTCCAGATGCTGCGCGAGGAACGCGACAGCCGCGAGGGCGATTTCAAGCAGGCGATCGCCGACCTCGCGCTCGCCACGGAACGCGCCAAGGAAGTGCCGGCGCTGCGCGAGGAACTGGCCGAAATCCGCGGCGATCGCGACGCGCTGCTGCTCGATCACGCCGCGCTGAAAGCCAACGCCGCCGCGTTCGAGGAGCGGCTGGCCGAGTTCAAGGACGCGCGCGAGGCGATGGCCGGCCAGTTCCGCGAAACCGCGCAGGTCATGCTCGATGGCGCGCAAAAGGCGTTCCTGCAACGCGCCAACGAACGCTTCGCGCAGGCCGGCGACACCAACGAGATGAAGCTCAAGGCGCTGCTCGCGCCTGTCGAAGCGACGCTGAAGCGCTACGAAACCAGCATGACCAAGGTCGAGGGCGAGCGGCAGGAGGCGTATGGCACGCTGAAGGGCCTGATGGACGCGATGCGCATCGGGCAGGAATCGGTGAAGAGCGAGGCGGCCAAGCTCGTCAATGCGCTCCGCTCCGCGCCCAAGGCGCGCGGCCGCTGGGGCGAGCAGCAGCTGCGCAACGTGCTCGAAACCTGCGGCCTTGCCGAACATACCGATTTCCAGATGGAGGTGTCGGTCGACCATGGCGAGGGCCGGCTGCGCCCCGATGCGATCGTCAAGGTGCCCGGCGGCAAGAGCCTGGTGATCGATGCCAAGGTGTCGCTCAACGCCTATCAGGACGCGCACGGCGCGGTCGACGAGGTCGAGCGCGCCGCGTTCATGACCGCCCACGTCGCGTCGATGAAGAACCACGTCAACGCGCTGGGTGCCAAGAGCTACCAGTCGCAGTTCGAGGATACGCCCGATTACGTGGTGATGTTCGTGCCGGGCGAACATTTTCTCGCCGCCGCGCTCGAACATGATCCGACGATGTGGGACTATGCCTTCGACCGCCGCGTGCTGATCGCGACCCCGACCAACCTGATCGCCATCGCCCGCACCGTCGCGGCGGTGTGGCGGCAGGAAAAGCTGGCCGGCGAGGCGCGCCAGATCGGCCAGTTGGGTCGCGAACTGCACGCCCGGCTGGCGAAGATGGGCGACCATGTCGCCAAGCTCGGCAAGAACCTCGAAGGGGCGAATACCGCCTACAACGCCTTCGTCGGCAGCCTCGAATCACAGGTGATGACTTCGGCCAAGCGGTTCGAGGCGCTCAACATCGACACCGGCGGCAAGTCGATCGACCCGCTGCCCGTCGTTGAACAGTCGCCGCGCCCGCTGACCAAGCTGGCGGTTGCCATCGCCGCGGCCGAAGAGGCGGTCGAGGATCGGACCGAGGCGGATGATGCGGCGGCGGCAGAGGAAACGGCGGCCGAGTAGCGCTGTGTCGTGATGTCACGCTTCCCCGAACGCTGGATGTACCCCGGCGAAGGCCGGGGCCCAGTTGGGTAACACCGGTGCCAAAAACGCAATCAGTACCGTAACTGGACCCCGGCCTTCGCCGGGGTACGCCACGCTCGATGGGTGCGGTTCCGCTCTTCTTCTGCGATTTGCTTGGCCGCGGCGGAGTCCGCCCGCTATCGCCCAACACCAGCCCCATCGTCACCGCGACGATCCGCGCGGCCATCCCCGCGCACAGCCGCTGCGGATCATCCCGTGCCGGCACATATTCCGCCAGCACCAGCCCGGCGATCGCGCCCTTCGCCGCCAGTGCGGTCAGCAGCAGCACGACCTCCTCATACCGCAATCCGCCGGGCGTCGGCATCGCGACCGCCGGGAACACCGCCGGATCGATCCCGTCGCAGTCGATCGACACCAGATACCGCCCGCCCGCCGGCACCGCATCGATCGCCGCAGCGATCCCGCCGCGGATCAGGTCGTAGGCGGTGACGATCCGGCTGCCCCAGTTCCGCGCATCCTCGATCTGCCACGCGCCGCCGCTGCCCAGCCCGCGCACGCCGACCTGCACCATGCCCGTGACGTGCGGCATCTCCGCCAGCCGCCGCATCGGCGATCCGTATCCCAGCGGCTCGCCGCGGATATCGTCGCCCCAGTCGACATGCGCGTCGATCTGTACGACGGTCAGCGGTCCGTGCCCGTCGAACCCGGCCGTGAACGGGATCGGCACCGAATCGTCGCCGCCCAGCACGATCGGGACCGCCCCCGCCGCCAGCACCGCCCGCGTCGCCGCCTCGATCCGCGCACGATTGCCGGCCGCATCCTCGGGTCGGGTGTCGATATCGCCGATATCGACCACGCCGCGCGTGTCGTGCGGGTCCGGAAAGGGCGTGAACCCCAGGTCGAAATCGATCTGCGACAATTGCCGCGCGAACGCCAGCGACGCCGCCCGGATCGCGGCGGGCGCATCGGCCGAATGGCTCGGCTCGCCATCGTCATAGGGCGTCGCCTCGCCCGCCCCGAACAGCACGATGCTGGGGTGCTCCAGCGCCTCCGGTTCGGCGGCGGGCAGGGCGGCGAAGGTCGGTCGGCTCATGCCCGCTCAATTCCTCGCGCCGGCAAAGGTTCAGGGCCGGTGCTGCCCCAACACGGTGTACGCCATCACCGCCGTCGCGACCGCCGCGTTCAGGCTGTCGGCCTTGCCCAGCATCGGGATCTTGACCAGCAGGTCGCATTCGGCGGCCATATGGTCCGGCATTCCCTGCGCCTCGTTACCCGTCAGCAGGAAGGTCGGGTCGGGATAGGTCGCCGCGCGATAATCCTGTTCGGTATCGAGGCTGAGCCCGACGAGCGTCCCCGGCCCGGCGCGCAGCCAGTCCCGGAACGTCGCCCAGTCGGCCCGCGCCACGGCGACCGTGAAGATCGCCCCCATGCTCGCCCGGACCGCCTCGACCGAGAACGGATCGACGCATTCGTCGATCAGGATCAGCCCGCCGGCCCCGGTCGCATCGGCGGTGCGCAGGATCGTGCCGAGATTGCCCGGATCGCGCAGCCGTTCGGCGACCAGCCAGAGCGATGCGTTGCGCCGGTCGATCCCGGCAAGGTCGGTCGAAAATTCGTCATAGACGCCGACCACCGACCCGGGATTGTCCTTGCCCGACAGCTTCGACAGGATGTCGACCGTCGTCGCGATGGCGATGCCGCCCGACGCCTCGGTCTCGTCGATCAGCGTTTCGAGCAGCGGATGCGGCGCATCGCTCGCGAAATAGAGTTCGGCGGGCAGCCACCCTGCCTCGCGCGCCTCGGTCAGGATGCGCAGCCCCTCGGCCAGGAAGCGGCGCTGGTCGCGGCGATGGCGCTTTTCCCGTAAGGTTCGGGCGGCCTTCACCATCGGGTTCGAATAGGCGGTAATTTCGCGAGGCATGGGTCGCCCTAGCGCTCCGCACGCTCCGCGTCGATGGAGTCGAGGATGCGCGTGCCCGCCATGAACACCGCGATCGGGCAGACGGCGAACAGCAACTGGCCGCCGATCCCCGGAAATTGCTCGATGTAATGAAACCCGCGTTCGACCGCCCCGACGCCCAGGCCATAGATGACCAGATACGCCTCGAACTTCGACTTGATCGTGAACAGGTTCTTGATCCGGGTCAGCATGGTCCGAAAACACGCAAAATACGTACCATTGGCGGTTTTCGGCGGTTCCTGCCGCCCGGAACATGGTTACCTGTCAATTAACCCGACAAGGTCGAGCGCTTCGAGCAGCGTGCGCCGCGCCGCCTCGATCCGCGCGGTCAGCGCCGGATCGCCAAGCTCTCCCGGCGCGATCCGCTCCGGCCAATGCGCCTCGACCACCGCCGCGATCCGGTCGAGCCTGGCCGCGTCGGCCAGGAAGCGCGGGTCGATCGTCGCCGGATCGGCCACGACCCGCAGCCGCAGGCACGCCGGCCCGCCGCCATTGGCCATCGATTCGCGCACATCGACCACCTCCAGCCGCCGGATCGGCCCGTTGCCCGCGACCAGTTCCTGCAACCATTCCCACACGCCCGCCGTCTCGCGCGCTTCGGCCGGCAGGATCAGCGCCATGCCGCCGCCGTCCGGCAGCGTCACCAGCTGCGCGTTGAACAGGTAGGACGCGATGGCATCGGTCAGGCTGACCCGGTCGGCGGGCACCTCGACGATCTCGACCGACGGAATCGCGCCGCGCAGGTCGGCGAAGAAGCCGTCGCGATCGTGGAACGCCTGCTCGTGCGCGAACAGCACGCGCTCGTTGGCGACCGCCACGACGTCGTTGTGGAACGCCCCCGCCGCGATCGCCTCGTCCGACTGGCGCACGAACAGCGTCCGCGCCGGGTCGAGCGCATGCCCCCGCGCGATGGCCGCGCTGGCGTCGCGGTGCTGGCGGGCGGGGAAGGGACCGCCGGCCACGCCATAGACGAACACCTCGACACCCGGCGCGCCGTGCGTCTCGCACAGCCGCATGTGATTGGCCGCGCCCTCGTCACCGAACGGCGCGGGGACCGGGCCATGCACCGCGAACGCCGGATCGGCGAAGGCGGTGCGCAACTGCTGCAACGTCGCGGGCCATTCGTGGCTGCGATGCGCCATCGTCACGAGGTTGGCGACGGTCAGGTGGCAGCGCCCGTCGCCGCAATCGGCGGCGGGGGAGACGGTCGCGGCATTGGCCGCCCACATCGCCGACGCCGACAGCGCCTGCGCCTGCAGATGGGGCGGGGCGGCGGCATAATCGCTCGCCAGTGCCGCCAGCCATGCGTGATCCGGCCGCGGATGCGGCAGCAGGATGCCCTGGGTCAGCCCCAGCGCGAGGTTCGCGCGCATCTTCGCGATCCCTTGCAACGCCGCCGCGCGCGGTCGCGACGTCTCGCCCGCGTTGCGCGTCGCGGCGAGGTTGCCGTGGCTCAGTCCCGCATAATTATGACTGGGACCGATGATCCCGTCGAAATTGATCTCGCGCATGCTCACCGTCCCACCTGCGACACTGTATCACCGACATCCACGCCCAATGCCCGTGCCGCCGCCGCATCGATCACGATGCCGTCGTCGCGCACCGTCGTCTCCGCCAGACACGCGCGGAACTCGGCCAGCCGTCCGGTCGCCAGCAGCGATGGCGTGCCGCCTTCGCCGATCGCCACCACCTGCCGGTCGCGGCGGTCGCGCACCGTCGCGATCTGGTCGGTGCGCGCAGTCATCGTCGGCCCCCCGTCGAAGATGTCGACGTAATTCTCGTACGCGAAGCCTTCGTTCTCCAGCATCCGCATCGCCGCGCGGCCGGTGGGGTGGGGCAGGCCGATGACCCCGCGCGCCGCCTCGGGCAGCATCGCGATATAGACCGGGTGGCGCGGCATCAGGTCGGCGATGAACTGGTTGCCGTGGATCGCATTGAACTGGTCGGCGTCCTGGAACGTCATGCCGAAGAATCTGCCCGCGACCCCGTCCCAGAACGGCGAACCGCCCGCCTCGTCGATGATCCCGCGCAACTCGGCCAGCACCCGGTCGGCAAAGCGCCCGCGGTGCCGTGCGATGAACAGGTAGCGCGACCGCGCGAGCAGCAGTCCCAGCCCGCCGGCCCGTTCGCCGGGATGCAGGAACAGTCCGCCGACCTCGCTCGCCCCCTCCAGATCGTTGACGAGATTGAGGATGTCGGCGCGGAAGGTACGGCCCAGCGCCTCGCTATGCTTGGTCAGCGTCGCGACGCGATAGGAATAGAAGGGCCAGCGCTGCCCGACCTTGGTGAACACCTGGCACGTGCCGCGCACCTCGCCAGTGTCGATATTCTCCAGCACCAGCACGAACACTTCGTCACGTGGGCTATCCTCCTCATGGCTGAACGCCACCGCGCTGCGTTCCAGCCGGGTCGTCAGCGCGCTGCGATCGGGCGGCAGGTTGGTGAAGCCCCCGCCGGTCAGCTTGGCCATTTCGTACAGATATTTCAGGTCGCTTTCGCGCGCCGCACGGATTCGAAACGTCACAATCCCCCCTGGCCCGCAATACGGGCAATCGCCAGTGCCGACAGGCCGGCGCGTTCGGCCAGGCTGTCGACGATCATATATTCCTGCGCCGAATGGATCGCGCCGCCGCGCACCCCCATCGTGTCGATCACCGGCACGCCGCATGCGGCGATGTTGTTGCCGTCGCATACCCCGCCGGTATCGCGCCACGCGATCGGGATCGACAGGTCGGCGCCGACCTGCCGGACCAGCGCGAACAGTTTCGCCGCGCCGGCGTCGATCGGCTTGGGCGGGCGGTTGAAGCTGCCATGCACCGCGATCTCGACCTCATGGGACGCCGCGACCATCGCCACCGCCGCGTCGATCTGCGACCGGGCGCGCGCGATCTCGTCCGCCCCGTGCGGGCGGAAATTGACGCGCAGCACGGCATGATCGGGCACGACGTTGTTCGGCCCGCCGCCATCGATCCGCGCCGGATTGACCGCCAGTCGCGGTCCCCGCGCCGCGTTCAGGCGCAGCGCGATATCGGCGGCGGCGACGATCGCGTTGCGCCCTTCCTCCGGATTGCGCCCGGCATGGGCGCTGCGCCCGGTGACCACGATCGAGAAATTGCCGGTGCCGCCCCGCGCGCCTGCCAGCGTGCCGTCGGGCAAGGCGGGTTCGTAGGTGAAGGCGGCGACCTTGTCCTGCGCCACCCGCTCGATCAGCCGCGCGGAGGAAAACGACCCCGTCTCCTCGTCCGAGTTGATCATCACGTCATAGCCGAAGCGATCGCCGATCCCGCCCGCCTCGACCGCCTTCAGCGCGGCGAGCATCACCGCCAGCCCGCCCTTCATGTCGGCCGCGCCCGGACCGTTCAGCGTGCTGGCATCGACATAGCGCATCGTCTGGAAGGCGTGGTCGGCGCCGTACACCGTGTCCATATGCCCGGTGAACAGCATCCGCACCGGCGCGTCCGGCCGGACCCGCACCAGCAGGTGCCGTCCATGGTCGATCGCGCGCACCGTGCCGTCGGCATCGACCGCCTCCACCGGATCGGGATCGACCAGCGTCACCTCGCCCGGCAACGCGGCGAACGCATCCGCCAGCAGCGCGGCCATGGCGTCCAGCCCGGCGACGTTGCGCGTCCCGCTGTTCACCGCCACCCATCGTTCGACCTGCGTCAGCATGGCCGTGCCGTCGATCCTGTCGATCGCCCGGCGTTCGTGCCCGTCTATCCTGTCCATCGCCCTGTCCTAGAGGGATATGGTATCAAACGGAACCTCTTGTGGATGGCGAGGAGTGAGTCGTGCGCTGTCGTCGAGCATGACCCACCTCGTTTGAACCAGACGTTATCCCAGCGAAGGCTGGGATCTCCCGGTTGAAACGCGCTGCAGGAGCCGCGCGAGGCCCCAGCCTTTGCTGGGGCGACGTTTCGAGGCAGATCGCCCAGGCTATAGGGCCGATCGACATTCAGGCCGTACCCCCGCGCAGGCGGGGGTCCAGAGTAACGGCAGGACGACATTCGTGGCTCTGGACCCCCGCCTGCGCGGGGGTACGTGAACCAGAAAGGCTCCTGATCCTGCTGAATGGCGCTCCAGTTCGCTGAATGTCGATCGGTCCTAGAACGCGTACACCAGCGACGCCCGCCCGGTGGTATCGGTGTTGACCCGCCCGACCGGCGGGCGGCTTTCGAACTGGATGTTGTACGACAGCCGCGCCGACAGCGGCCCCAGCAGCTTGGCATCGACCGCGGTCATGCTGGTGACGGTGCTGTTCGCATCCTGCAGATAGGCGGAGGTATCCTGCCGCAGCGTCAGCGCCGGCGTCATCCGCCAGTCGAAATCGACCGACCCGCGCGCCGCCAGATTGCGCTCGGCCTCGCCGGTGGTGAACGACGTATAGCGGAATGCCGGACCCAGTTCGAGGTCGAGCGTCACCGGCCCCTTGGCGACCACGGTATAGCCCGCGCCGCTCGACGCCGAATACCGGTCGTAATAGCCGAAGAACTTGTCCGATTCATACTGCGCCGCGCCATAGACATACAGCCGGTCGTCGACCTTGTAGTTCGGTTCGAACGCGGCGAGATAATGTTCCCGCGTCGGGATGTTGTTGGTTTCCTGGTAATCCGCCTGCAATTTCAGCTTGTGGCGCCAGCGATATCCCTCGCGCGACAGATCGAGGATCGCGGTCACGCCCAGGCTGTCCGAATTGCCGCCGTTGATCCACCCGCCGACTTCCGCCCGCCCCTTGACCAGCGCGCCGAACGATGCGGTGCGCAGCCGCTTCTCGGTCTTTTCCGACCGTTCGAACGTATAGTGCGACGCCAGTTCGGCGATCTTCTGCGAATGTTTCGGCGCCGCCTTGCGCGCATAGCGCACGATCGTTGCGACATCGTTGTCGTTGCCCGACGCCATCGCCTCCTCCAGCATCGTCCGGATCTCGATCGGCAGATCGGGCTCGGGCGGCGGCTCGGCATAATAGGCGCCGAGCGGCAGGAGGAATGCGGGGTTGAGCATCACCGCCCGCTATAGCCGATCCGATGGACCGGGGCTGAACGGCTCGTCCCGCCGATCGGGCAGTTCACCGATGCAAATGATCGGCAAATCCGGCAATCACCTGTTCGTACAGCGCCTTCTTGAACGGCACGATCATCGTCGGCAGGTCGGCCGGGTCGGCCCAGCGCCATGCGCGGAACTCGGGCTCGGGCGTCCGGATGTCGATATCGCCATCCTCGCCCTCGAACGCGAACAGGAACCAGCGCTGCCGCTGTCCGCGCCATTTCCCTCTCCATATCCTGCCGATCATGCCATCGGGCAGGTCGTAGAACAGCTCTTCGGGGCGTTCCGCGATCAGCCGCACCTTGTCGGCCTGTACGCCGGTTTCCTCGCGCAGTTCGCGCACCGCCGCGTCGATCGGCGCCTCGCCCGGATCGATCCCGCCCTGCGGCATCTGCCACGCCTCCAGCGTCGAATCGAGCCGCTGGCCGACGAACACCCGGCGATCGCGGTTCAGCAGCATGACGCCCGCGCACGGGCGATAGGGAAGGGTGGTCTTGTCCATGTCCGCTTCCTACCCACCGCGCACCGCTTTTGCGAGGCGCATCGGCACCTTATCTGTGTTCGGGTGATCCCCGTCGTCCACCATCCGCACTATGTCGCCGAAAGCCCGCCGGGTAGCCGCTATCGCTGGGGCAAGAACGGACTCGTCCGCGACCTGCTGCTCGACTTGGGGCCGGCGATCGACTGGCATGGCTGCGATCCCATGCCGCGCGGGTGGATCGAGGCGGTGCACGACGACAGCTACGTCGCGGAGGTGATCGAGGCCCGCGTGCCGCCGCACAAGGAACGCCGCATCGGTTTTGCCGTCACCCCGCCGATGGCGCTGCGCGCACAGGCGGTGCCCGGCGGGACCTATGCCGCCGCGCGCGTTGCGATGGAGCGCGGCTATGCCGCCAACACCGCCGGCGGCAGCCACCATGCGCTGGCGGACACGGGGGCGGGCTATTGCGTGTTCAACGACCTCGCCATCGCCGCCAACCGGTTGGTCGACGAGGGGACGTGCGAGCGCGTGCTGGTGGTCGATGTCGACGTCCATCAGGGCGACGGCACCGCCTCGCTGCTCGCGGGACGCACCGGGCTTGCCACCTATTCGATCCATGCCGACAAGAATTTCCCGGCGCGCAAGGCCGTGTCGACGCTCGACGTGCCCCTGCCCGACGGCGTCGGCGACGACGAATATCTGACGACGCTCGAAGCGACGCTCGTGCCGCTGATCGACGGCTTCGGCCCCACGCTGCTGCTCTATCAGGCCGGTGTCGATCCGTTCGCCGACGACCGGCTGGGCCGGCTGGCGCTGACGCAGGCGGGTCTCGACGAACGCGACCGCTGGATCGGACGGTTGGCGAGGGCGCGTGGCCTGCCGATCGCCAGCGCGCTGGGCGGCGGCTATGGCGACCTGCTCGAAGTGTCGCGCCGCCACGTCGCGTCGATCGTCGCGGTGGCGCAGGGAACCGGGATCGCGCCGTACGCGTAACCCCGGGGATGACCGACCCTGTCCTGCTCTGGCTCCGCCAGGACCTCCGCCTGCGCGATCAGCCCGCGCTCCTCGCCGCGATCGAGGACGGCGACGTCATCCCGGTCTATGTTCTGGACGACAAGGCACCCGGCGACTGGGCGATCGGCGGCGCACAGCGCTGGTGGCTGCACCACAGCCTCGCCGCCTTCGCCGCGGCATTGAAGGCAAAGGATTCGCGCCTGATCCTGCGCCGCGGCGATGCCGCCGCCGAACTGCGCAAGCTGTGCGAGGAAACCGGCGCGACCCGTATCCACGCGATGCGCCATTACGAACCATGGTGGGTGAAGGCGCAGGACGCGCTGGGCGACGCGCTCACCCTCCACGACGGCAACCACCTGCGCCCGCCCGACAGCGTCCGCACCGGTTCGGGTGGCATGTTCAAGATTTATTCGTCCTTCTGGAAGGCGCTGAACCAGATGCTGCCGCCCGAGGATCCGGCACCGATGCCGCGTGCCATTCCGTCGCCGTCCTCATGGCCGAAGTCGGACAAGCTCGCCGACTGGGGCCTGCTGCCGACCGGGCCCGACTGGTCGACCGCCTTCGGCAAGGCATGGCACCCCGGCGAGGACGGCGGGTACAAGGCGCTGAAATCCTTCGCGACCCGCGTCGACGACTATGGCGAGGCGCGCAACCTGCCCTCGATCGACGGCAGCTCGAACCTGTCGCCGCACCTGCACCATGGCGAGATCACGCCGCGGCAAATCTGGGCGGCGCTGGGCGGGCGGGGCGACAGCCTGACCACCTTCCGCAAGGAACTGGCGTGGCGCGACTTCACCAGCGGCGTCATCCTGTCGATGCCCGACTATGCCGACGCCAATGGCCGCCCGCGCTACGACAAGCTCAAATGGCGCAGCGACGCCGCGGCGAAGCGCGATCTGAAGGCATGGCAGCAGGGCCGCACCGGCTATCCGATCGTCGATGCCGGGATGCGCCAGCTGTGGCAGGTCGGCTGGATGCACAACCGCGTGCGGATGATCGCCGCATCGTTCCTCGTCAAGCACCTGCTGATCGACTGGCGCGAGGGCGAGCGCTGGTATTGGGACTGTCTGGTCGATGCCGATTACGGCAACAATTCGGTGAACTGGCAATGGGTCGCGGGCACCGGGGTCGATTCGAACATGTTCGGGCGGATCATGGCGCCGTTGACACAGTCGGAGAAATTCGACGCCGCCGACTATATCCGCCGCTGGGTGCCCGAACTGGCGAAGCTGTCGGACGCCACGATCCACGACCCCGATGCTTCAGGCTGTCGGCCGAAGGATTATCCGGAAAAGATCATCGACCACCGCGAAGCGCGCGAACGCGCGCTGGCGGCGGCGCGGGGAATCTAACCTGCGGAAACCGTATCCCCGCGGAGGCGGGGATCCAGAGCCAGAAGCGAGACGGCAGTTCCTGCCGCTCTGGACCCCCGCCTGCGCGGGGGTACGGTTTGCGTGCGCCTACCCGCACAACCCCCGCCCGGCCGGATCGCGCAGCGCCGCCGCTTCCGACGCGCTGTCGCTCAGCCGGTCGACCTGCAATCCGCTGAGCGACGCCCGCTTCGTGCACAGCGCCTCGCACGCCTCCGGCAGTTTCCCGGGCAGGCGGATGCGATCACCGTCGAACGCCGCCGCGAACGTGCAATCCCGGCCGAGGTCGACCCGCAGCTGTTCGCCCTCGCGGACAAAGCCACCCCGTCCGCTGCACCCGATGCCGTCGCCATAATCGATGAACATGCCGATGCGGCGATCGGTGACGCACATCCGGTCGCCCTCGCGCGCGTACAGCCCGACCGGAGTCGCGCCTGCGGAATCACGCACCACGTCGCGCGCGATCGCTGCCTGCTCCAGCGCCGCGCCTTCGACCGTCTCGGGCGCAGAACCGCCTTGCGAACATCCCGCCAGGAGCAGCGCCACGGCGATCCACCTCATGCCACGGGCACCAGCCGATCGCCTGCGATCCGGCGAAAGAAGCAGCTGTCGGCCCCGGTATGGCACGCCGGCCCGGCCGGCTCGCAGCGCAGCCACAGCGCGTCCTGATCGCAATCGATCCGTATCTCGACCACGCGCAACACATTCCCCGACGTCTCGCCCTTCCGCCACAAAGCCCCCCGACTCCGCGACCAGAAGGTCGCCTCGCCGCTGTCGATCGTCATCCGCAGCGCGTCGGCGTTCATGTGCGCGACCATCAACGGCCCCCCGGTGGCGGCGTCCACGCACACCGCGGTCAGCAATCCGTCGGCGTCGAACTTGGGATTCAGGGTCAGGCCGGTATCGCGCTGGGTCATGCGCAACCCCTATCGCCGATCATGGTTCCGCCGCAATCGACGATCAAAGGGCGACAAACCGATTACGCCTCCCTATATGGCAGCCGCGTGACACGCTTATCCCCGGAAGGGCCTATGTTCACCACCCACCCATTCGATGACGACAAGCTGCGCGAAGAGTGCGGCATCTTCGGTGTTTCCGGCGCGGACGGCGCGGCGGCGCTGGTGGCCCTCGGCCTCCACGCGCTCCAGCATCGCGGGCAGGAAGCGGCAGGCATCTGCAGCTGGGACGGGGCGATGTTCCATACCCAGCGCGCGCAGGGCCATGTCGCGGGCAATTTCGACCGGCCGGAGATCATCGAATCGCTGCCCGGCGCGACGGCCTGCGGCCATGTCCGCTATTCGACCACCGGCGAGACGTCGAACCGCAACATCCAGCCGCTCTATGCCGAACTGGCGTCGGGCGGGTTCGCGGTGGCGCATAACGGCAATCTTTCCAACGCGATGCGGCTGCGCAAGGATCTGGTCCGCACCGGATCGATCTTCCAGTCGACCAGCGATACCGAAGTCATCATCCACCTCGTCGCCACGTCCAACTACCGGACGCTGCTCGACCGGTTCATCGATGCGCTGAAGCAGGTCGAGGGTGCCTATTCGCTGATCTGCATGACGCCCGAAGGCATGATCGCCTGCCGCGATCCGCTGGGCATCCGGCCGCTGGTGATGGGCCGCCTCGGCGACGGTGCGTACATCTTCGCATCGGAAACCGTCGCGCTCGACGTGGTCGGCGCGGAGTTCGTCCGCGAGGTCGACCCCGGCGAACTAGTCATCGTCAAGAACGGCGAACTGCGCTCGATCCGCCCGTTCGCGCCGCTGTCCCCACGCCCCTGTATCTTCGAATGGGTCTATTTCTCGCGCCCCGATTCGATTTCCGAGGACCGCTCGATCTATTCGGTGCGCAAGGCGATCGGGGCCGAACTGGCGCAAGAAAACGGCGTCGACGCCGACCTCGTCATCCCGGTCCCCGATTCGGGCGTTCCCGCCGCGATCGGCTATGCGCAGGCATCGGGCATCCCGTTCGAACTGGGCATCATCCGCTCGCACTATGTCGGGCGCACCTTCATCCAGCCGGGCGACAAGGTCCGTCACCTCGGCGTCAAGCTCAAGCACAACGCCAACCGCAAGCTGATCGAGGGCAAGCGCATCGTCCTGATCGACGATTCGATCGTTCGCGGCACCACCTCGCTCAAGATCGTGCAGATGATGCGCGATGCCGGCGCGGCGGAGGTGCATATGCGCATCGCGTCGCCGCCCACCCGGCACAGCTGCTTCTACGGCGTCGATACCCCCGAACGGGCCAAGCTGCTCGCCGCCAAGTTCGACCTGTCGGGCATGACCGACTATATCCAGGCCGACAGCCTCGCCTTCGTGTCGATCGACGGGCTGTACCGCGCGCTCGGTGAAGCGAACCGCGCGCCGGTCCGCCCGAAATATTGCGACGCCTGCTTCACCGGCGACTATCCCACCCCGCTGACCGACCAGGACGAGACCAGCTCGGTTGACCAGCTGGCGATGCTGGCCGAACGCGTCGGATGAGCGACCGGTTGAAGGGGCAGCTGGCGCTGGTCACGGGTGCCAGCCGCGGGATCGGTGCGGCCACCGCCGTCGCGCTGGCGGGGGAGGGCGCGCACATTATCCTCACCGCCCGGACGACGGGCGGGCTGGAGGATGTCGAGGACGCGATCCATGCCGCGGGCGGATCGGCGACGATCGCGCCGATCGACCTGTATGATCGTACCGCCATTCCGCAGCTGGTGTCGGCGATCGCCGAACGCTGGCGCGCGCTCGACATGCTGGTGCTCAACGCCGGCGCGCTCGGCACGCTGGGGCCGGTGCCGTCGTTCGACCTCAAGGAATTCGACAAGGTGATGGCGCTCAACGTCACCGCCAATGCCGCGCTGATCGCCGCCTTCTCGCCGATGCTGCGCCTCGCGCGGGCCGGCCGGGTCGTCGGCGTCACCTCGTCGGTCGGCGCTGCCCCGCGCGCCTATTGGGGCATGTATGGCGCGTCGAAGGCGGCGTTCGACAACCTCGTCGCCAGCTACGGCCTCGAAATGGCGAACATCTCGCCGGTCCGCACCGCGATCGTCGATCCCGGCGCCACCCGGACGAAGATGCGCGAACGCGCCTATCCGGGCGAGGACCCGCAGCGGGTGAAACCGCCCGAGCGGGTCGCCGAAGCGATCGTCGGGCTGATGGCCGACGGCTTTGACACTGGAACCCGCATCCGCGTCGACTGACGAAGGTTCCGAACGCCAGCAAAAACAAATAGTTGGTGTTTACCGGGCCCAGGGTGCTGCCCGCTCGTTGACCGGCCGCTGCGTGTGCAGCGAGCCGTTCGAGGAGCCTGAACATGGCCGTCAAATTCGCCGGAACGATGAACGCGATCAATCGCGGACTGGACGAAACGAAGCCCGCCAGGGGCGCGACGATGATCGAGGATTGGGAAGCCGCCCTCGCCGATGTCGACGTGCCGGGCGCGAAAGGCATCCTGCGCGACCTCGCCTCGCTGCGCAAGCAGCTGGAAAAGGACGCGCCCGACGGGGACCGGGTCCACGACCTGCTCCACCGCCTCGGTGCCGCCACGACGAAGATCGCGGAGAAGTCCGACAAGTCGCAGGACAAGCTGCGCGCGCTGGGCGAGGCGCTGACCGAAGCGGGCGAGGAATCGCCCGACGAGGAAGAAGACGCCGCCGCCGCCGCCGCCCCGAAGCGGGCGCGCAGGAAGGCGTAAGCGGCAGGGTGGCGGGAAGTCTCCGGATCGCCCGCCACGCTCCGCTTTCCCCTTTCCTACAGCGCAAGCGCCCGGCATCATCGTCACGCCGGATCAAGTCGAGACCTCTGCGAAAGTCTAGATTCCTCGCCTTCTCCCGTACCCCCGCGCAGGCGGGGGTCCAGGGTCACAAGAGGAAGCCGTCGTTATACTTGGCTCTGGCCCCCCGCCTGCGCGGGGGTACGGTGCACATTATGGATAGGTTCGAGACTTTCGCAGAACTCTCGATCAAGTCGGGGGCGACGAGTTCAAAGCTGGATGTATCGAAGGAGAACGTCGCCCCAGCGAAGGCTGGGGCCTCCCGCGGCGAGGCGCACGGTCCGTTACAAAAACTTCTAATTATCGCCGATATAACATTGAATATGAGCAAGAATATTCAAAGACGGCGACTGCGCCGAAAACGTGGTGAGTGTGACCTTTGTGACCTTTGGCCGCTCAGGGCTCGATCGTCGGGGTCCACGGCCGCTCGCGGAACCACTTGGTGATGATGTATTTGGTCCCCTCGACCACTGCCATCCCCTCGTGCAGCGTGGCGAGGTTGGGGCTGCCGTCCGCATGCATGTTGTTCCACGCGACCAGCATGCCGGGCCGCGGATTGAACCGCACGCCCGCCTGCGGGAACCACGTCGCGCCCCCCTGTTCGACCTCGTTCAGATACACCATCGCCGTCCAGGTCCGCTGCCCGCCCTGTACCGCCATCAACGCCCAATAGGGCTCGTTCTCGTTGAAGTAATCGTTATGTGCGCGAAACTGCTGCCCGGGCGCATAGCGCTGCCCTTGCATCGTCTCGCCATGTTCGGGGGGGATGCCCAGCAGGTGCGCGATCTTCTCGTCGATCGGCTGGAGCAGCGGGTGCCAGCGGTCGAGGTCGCAGCTGTCCGACGTCCGGAAATTGGGATCGTTGCTTTCGGTCAGCAACGTCGACTTGCGACTGCCATGGTCGATCGTCGCCATCAGCAGGTGGCATTCGGCCTCCGACAGGAAATCGGTCAGCGCGAACAGGACGGCGGCGTCGGTCTTGGCGCGGCGGATGCCGGGCACGGCGGACAGGGTCGCCTCGACCGACCGGCCCCATTCCGCCCGAACGGGGGAGGGGCCGCCGGGAGCCTTGCGGACGGGACTGTTCATGCAACGCGTTCAACCAGATAGGGGTGGGGGTGTCGAGGGGGCTGCTCTATCCGGCAGTCCATCGTCATTCCGGCGAAGGCCGGAATCCATTGTGTCGGGCGCCCTCGACTCCATCGGACTACTCAGCGACCATGGATCCCGGCCTGCGCCGGGATGACGATCAATGCTCCGGCGTCTCCATCAACTCGATCAGCACCCCGCCCATGTCGCGTGGATGGACGAAGACGATCGGCGTCCCATGCGCCCCGATCCGCGGTTTGCCCAGCACCCGCGCGCCCTTGGCAACCAGCCCGGCGACCGCCTCGGCGATGTCCGCCACCTCGAAGCACAGGTGATGCTGTCCACCGGCCGGGTTCTTCGCCAGAAACCCCGCGATCGGCGAACTGGCGTCATACGGCTCGATCAGCTCGATCTGCGTATTGGGCGCATCGATGAAGCACACCTTCACCCCCTGCGCCGGCAGGTCGAACGGCTCCCCGATCGCCTCCGCGCCCAGCAGGGTGCGGTACATCTTGATCGACGCCGCGATCGATGGCGTCGCGACGCCGACATGGTTCAAACGACCGAGGCTCATAGATCCTCCCCGGCACGGGGAGGGGGACCAGCGAAGCTGGTGGAGGGGGCGTGCCCCGCAGCGCAACCGTGGTGGAACAGGACGCCCCCCTTCGCCATCCTGCGGATGGTCCCGTTTCCCCTGCCGCGGAAAATTTCACAGCGGGATATTGTCATGCTTCTTCCACGGGTTCTCGAGCTTCTTGTTCCGGAGCTTGCGCAACCCCAGCGCCACCCGCCGCCGGGTGGAGTGCGGCAGGATCACCTCGTCGATGAACCCCTTGCTCGCCGCGACGAACGGGTTGGCGAAGCGCGCCTCGTACTCCGCCGTCCGCGCCGCGACCTCGACCGGGTCCTTCGACCGGAAGATGATCTCCACCGCGCCCTTCGCCCCCATCACCGCGATCTCTGCGGTCGGCCACGCATAGTTCAGATCGCCGCGCAGATGCTTCGACGCCATCACGTCATACGCCCCGCCATAGGCCTTGCGGGTGATGACCGTGATCTTGGGCACCGTCGCCTCGGCATAGGCGAACAGCAGCTTCGCGCCATGCTTGATGATCCCCGAATGCTCCTGCCCGACGCCGGGCAGGAAGCCCGGCACGTCGACGAACGTCACGATCGGGATCTCGAACGCGTCGCAGAAGCGCACGAACCGCGCCGCCTTCTTCGATGAATTGATGTCGAGACACCCGGCCAGCACCATCGGTTGGTTGGCGACGATGCCGACGGTGCGCCCCTCGATCCGGCCGAAGCCGATGATGATGTTGCCCGCATGCGCCGGTTGCAGTTCGAAGAACGCGCCGTCGTCGAGCGTGCGGACGATCAGCTCGTGCATGTCGTAGGGCTGGTTGGCGCTCGGCGGGATCAGCGTGTCGAGGCTGGGCTCGGTCCGGTCCCACGGATCGTCGCTCGGCCGCCCGGGCACGCCGCTGCGATTGTTGGCAGGCAGGAAGTCGACGAAGTCGCGCGCCGCCAGCAGCGCATCGATATCGTTCTCGAACGCGCAATCGGCGACCGACGATTTGGTCGTATGCGTGATCGCGCCGCCCAGCTCCTCCTGCGTCACGACCTCGTTCGTCACCGTCTTGACCACGTCCGGCCCCGTCACGAACATGTACGACGAATCCTTCACCATGAAGATGAAGTCGGTCATGGCGGGCGAATACACCGCGCCGCCTGCGCACGGCCCCATGATGAGCGAGAGCTGCGGCACCACGCCCGACGCCAGCACGTTTCGCTGGAACACCTCGGCATAGCCGCCCAGCGACGCGACACCCTCCTGAATGCGCGCGCCGCCCGAATCGTTCAGCCCGATGACCGGCGCGCCGACCCTCATCGCCATGTCCATGATCTTGCAGATTTTCTGCGCATGGCGTTCGGACAGCGACCCGCCGAACACGGTGAAGTCTTGGCTGAAGACATAGACGAGGCGGCCGTTGACCGTGCCCGATCCGGTCACCACGCCGTCGCCGGGGATCACCTGCTCCGGCATGCCGAAATCGACGCAATTATGTTCGACATACATGTCGAGTTCCTCGAAGCTGCCTTCGTCGAGGAACACGTCCAGCCGTTCGCGCGCGGTCAGCTTGCCCTTGGCGTGCTGCGCGGCGACCCGCTTCTCACCGCCGCCGGCCCGCGCCGCCACACGCCGCTTTTCCAGCGCTTCGAGTGCTTCGAGCATCGTCTCTCCTTGGCCCGTCGGTCGGGCATTTCCGCCCTTGTGCCAGCAGGCGGGGGCCAAGCGCAATATTCTTGCGCCATCCCGCTGTATCAGCCGAAGCGATATCCCGACACGACCCAGCCCATCACCACGTCGCGATACTCGCGCACCGCCGCGTCGTCGCTCCCCGCGCCCAATGCGACCATCAGCGGCAGGAGGTGTTCGGCCTCCGGATGCGCGAAGCGGGCATGGGGCAGGCTTTCCCATGCCGTCACCCGTTCGGCCCGCCGGGCCGGATCGGGATCGGTCACCGCCGCGCCCAGCGCATCGTCCCATGCCTCGGCGACCGGCGTCACCGACGGCCCGCGGGCGCGCAGGTTGTGGAAGCTCATGCCCGATCCGACGATCAGCACGCCCTCGTCGCGGAGCGGCGCCAGCGCCCGCCCCATCGCGATATGCCCCGCCGGGTCGAGCGAGCGGTCGAGCGACAGCTGTACCAGCGGGATATCGGCTGCCGGCATCGCGACCATCATCGGCACGAAGACGCCATGATCCCAACCGCGCGCCGCCTCCTCGTCCGTCGCGAAGCCGGCACCCCGCAGCAACGCCGCCGCCCGCCGCGCTACGTCGGGCGCACCGCCCGCGTCCCAGCGCAGGCGATAGGTATGTTCGGGAAAGCCGTAATAGTCGAACAGCAGCGCCGGCCGCTCACCGACATGCACCGTCGGCCGCGCCGCCTCCCAATGGCCCGACACCATCAGGATCGCACGTGGTCGTTCGGGCAGCGACGCGACCAGCCCGGCCAGGTAGGCCTGCATCGGCCGCCACATCGGATCGGGCGCCGCGCCGGGGTTCAGGAAGAAGCAGGGGCCGCCGCCATGCGGCACGAACAGGGTGGGGAGGGTCATGGCCGAAAGATCGGTCGCACCGCCGCCGCGCTCAAGCCCGCATCCGGAAACGGCCCGTTTCGCGGGGGTTGGCGTTGTACGGGCAACCCCCCTACAAGGTCGCCCGCATGACCCGTTTCACCGTCAACAACCTGCCGCAGGAATATCGGCTCGATCCCGACACGCCGCTGCTCTGGGCGTTGCGCGACGTGTCGAACCTGACCGGTACCAAATATGGCTGCGGCACCGGGCATTGCGGCGCGTGCACCGTCGATATCGACGGGCGCGCGGTGAAATCGTGCCAGGTCGCGATCGGCAGCCTCGAGGGGACGTTCGTCACCACGATCGAGGGGCTGGCGCGCGATCGCAGCCATCCGGTGCAGGCCGCGTTCCTTGCCGCGCAGGTCGTGCAATGCGGCTTCTGCATCCCCGGCTTCGTCATGGCGACGGTCGCGCTGCTGCGGCAGAACCGGAACCCGAGCGAGGCGGAGATCGTCGCCGCGCTCAACCAGCTGTGTCGTTGCGGCATCTATCCCCGGCTGATCGATGCCGTGCGACAGGCCGCGGCGGCGGCCCGCGGCGACGCGGCGCTGGCACCCCCGCCGCGCCCCGGCATCGACCGCGAGGAAGCGGCGCGCGAAACCCCGGCGCTGACCCCGCCCGCCCGATAGCGTCGTTCCTTTCAATCGGCTGTCATCGCCATTCAGCAACGGTTGATCGCACGCGTAATAAACCACATCCATCGACGCCGGCGACCCCCGGCGGTGGAGGATGGAATGAAGAGCCGTTTCCTGCTGGCATTGTTGAGCGTGTCGGCGCTGGTGCCGACGGCGGCCATGGCGCAATCCGATCCGGAGCAGCGCGGTCCGCGCGGACGCGAGCGGATCGAGCGGTCGCCGGGTGGCGAGACGCCGGGTGCGCGTGCCGAGTTCCGCAACGACATCCGTGTCGAAGCGCCACAGCCGCGTCCCGAGCGCCCTCGGATCGAGGAGCGTCGCAGCGAACCGCAGCCGGGCGGCGATGCGCCGCGCTGGCAGGGGCGCGGCGACCGCGGCGACCGCGGCGGCTTCGACCGTCGCGACCCGCCGCGCGACACGCGGGGGCAGATCGACCGCGAATCGCTGCGCCGCGACCGGCCGCAGGGCGACCGCCCCGATCGCGGGTGGCAGCGCCCGGATCGGCCCGACCGCGTCGAACGGCGCGATCCGCCCCGCGATGCGCAGGGACAGATCGACCGCGAGGCGCTGCGGCGCGACTGGCCGCGGGCCGACGGGCGCGGCGTGCAGGAACGCCGCGAACAATGGCGTCGGGAACAATGGCGCCGCGAACAGGGCGAACGCGACCGCTGGGATCGCGGCACCGAATGGGACCGGGGCAATCGCGACTGGAACCGCGGCGGCGACTGGAACCGTGGCGACCGCGACGGCAATCGCGGCGGCTGGGACCGCAACCGCGGCGGCTGGGACCGCAACCGCGGCGGCGGGCAATGGGATCGCGGCTGGCGACGTGACGACCGCTATGACTGGAACCGCTATCGCCAGCAGAACCGCAACCTGTACCGGCTGCCGCGCTACTATGCGCCGCAGGGCTGGGGCTATGGCTATCGCCGCTTCGGGGTCGGCGTCACGCTCAATTCGTTCCTGTTCGGATCGAACTACTGGATCAACGACCCCTATTCCTATCGCCTGCCGGAGGTGTGGGGACCGTATCGCTGGGTGCGCTATTACAATGACGCGCTGCTGGTCGATGTCCGCTCCGGACAGGTCGTCGACGTGGAGTACGACATCTTCTGGTAAGCCGGTGCGGCGGGGGGCGCCTCCGCCGCAATCGCGTTTGCGCTGGCGTTCGCGCCATCCTTTCCGCAAACCGTATCAAAAGATACGGGAGAGCGATTCGATGGCAGGCGATATCCGGGTGGAACGGGACGGCGATGTGCTCCGCATCGTCCTCGACCGGCCCGATCGGCTGAATGCCGCCCCACCGGCGATGTTCGATGCGATCCGCGACGCGCTGGCCGATCTGGGCAGTGCGCGGGCGGTGCTGCTGACCGGGGCGGGGCGGGCATTCTGCTCGGGCGCGGACGTGATGGCGGCGTTGGGTGGGGAGGACGCCCCGGCCGCGACCCACGCGGCGCTCACCGATCACTATAACCCGACAGTGCAGGCGATCGCCGATCTCGACGTGCCCGTCGTCAGTGCGGTGCGGGGCGCCGCGGCAGGCATCGGGTGCAGCCTCGCGCTCGCCGCCGATTTCTGCGTCGCGGCCGACGACGCCTATTTCCTCCAGGCGTTCGTCAATATCGGCCTCGTCCCCGATGGCGGGGCCAGCTGGATGCTGCCGCGCCTGATCGGTCGCGCCCGGGCCACGCGGATGATGCTGCTCGGCGAACGGGTGCCGGCGATCACCGCGCTCGACTGGGGCATGATCCACGCCGTCGTCGATGGTGCGGCGCTGGAGGACGAGGCGATGGCGCTCGCCCGGCGGCTGGCGGCGGGGCCGACGGTCGCGCTGGGGCTGATGCGCCGCAACCTCGCCTATGCGCTCGACCATGATTACCACGCAGCGATGGCGCGCGAGGCGGAGGCGCAGCGCACCGCCCGCGCCACGGCCGACGCGGTGGAAGGCGGCACCGCCTTCCTGACCAGGCGCGCACCGCGCTTTGCGGGAGCGTGACATGACCCGGCTCGACTTGACCCCCCGTCCGGCGGTAGGGGCCGTGCGATGACAGGTCCCACGATCGAAGACTGGCAGAAGCTCGCCGCACGCGAGGTGAAGGACGCCGACCTCACCTGGACCACGCCGGAGGGTATCGCGGTCAAGCCGCTCTACACCGCCGCCGACGCGCCCGATCCCGGCCTGCCCGGCTTCGCGCCGTTCACGCGCGGGGTGAAGGCGTCGATGTATGCCGGACGTCCGTGGACGATCCGCCAGTACGCCGGCTTCTCGACCGCCGAGGAATCGAACGCCTTCTACCGGCGCAACCTTGCGGCGGGGCAGAAGGGGCTGTCGGTCGCCTTCGACCTCGCCACGCATCGCGGATACGACAGCGACCATCCCCGCGTCGCGGGCGATGTCGGCAAAGCCGGGGTCGCGATCGACACGATCGACGACATGAAGATCCTGTTCGACGGCATCCCGCTCGACACCATGTCGGTCAGCATGACGATGAACGGCGCGGTGCTGCCGTGCCTCGCTTTCTACATCGTCGCGGCCGAGGAACAGGGCGTCGGCCCGGAGAAGCTGTCGGGCACGATCCAGAACGACATTCTCAAGGAGTTCATGGTCCGCAACACGTACATCTATCCGCCCGAGCCATCGATGCGGATCGTGTCGGACATCATCGCCTATACCGCGCAGCACATGCCGCGTTTCAACAGCATCTCGATCAGCGGCTATCACATGCACGAAGCCGGCGCGACGGCGGTGCAGGAACTGGCGTTCACGCTGGCCGACGGCATGGCCTATGTCCGCGCGGCGCTGGACCGCGGGCTCGACATCGACGCGTTCGCCGGGCGGCTGTCGTTCTTCTTCGGCATCGGCATGAACTTCTTCATGGAAATCGCGAAGCTGCGCGCGGCACGCACGCTGTGGAGCCGGATCATCGCCGATTTCGGCGGCTCGCCCCGCAGCCAGACGCTGCGCACCCATTGCCAGACCAGCGGCGTGTCGCTGACCGAGCAGGACCCGTACAACAACGTCATCCGCACGACCGTGGAGGCGATGGCCGCGACCTTCGGCGGCACCCAGTCGCTGCACACCAACAGCCTCGACGAAGCCGTCGCGCTGCCGACCGATTTCTCCGCCCGCATCGCCCGCAATACCCAGCTGATCTTGGCAGAAGAGACCGGCATGACCCATGTCGTCGATCCGCTGGGCGGCAGCTATTATGTCGAGGCGCTGACGAAGGAACTCGCCGACAAGGCATGGGCGCTGATCGAGGAGGTTGAGGCGGCGGGCGGCATGATCGATGCCGTCAATTCGGGGCTGCCCAAGGAACATATCGAACGTGCCGCCGCCGCGCGCCAGGCACGGGTCGACCGCGCCGAGGACGTCATCGTCGGCGTCAACAAATATCGGCTGGCGCAGGAGGACCCGATCGACATCCTCTCGATCGACAATGCCAAGGTCCGCGCCGACCAGATCCGCCGTATCGACCGGGTGAAGGCGACCCGCGACGAAGCGGCCGCCCAGGCCGCGCTGACCGCGTTGCAGGACGGCGCGTGCAGCGACGGCAACCTGCTGGCGCTTTGCGTCGCCGCCGCCCGCGCCCGCGCGACGCTGGGCGAGATGTCGGCGGCGATGGAGGTCGCCTTCGGCCGCCACGCCGTCTCGGTCACGCCGGTCAAGGGCATCTACGGCCCCGCCCATGCCAACGACAGCGGCTGGCTGCGCGCCGGCGAGGGCGTCGCGGCGGTCGAGCGGCGGTTGGGACGGAAACCCCGGATGCTGGTTGCCAAGATGGGGCAGGACGGGCATGACCGCGGCGCCAACGTCGTCGCCAGCGCCTTTGCCGACCTCGGCTTCGACATCGTCTCCGGTCCGCTGTTCCAGACGCCTGAGGAAACCGCGCAACTGGCGATCGCGCAAGGGGTCGACGTGGTCGGCGCCTCCAGCCTCGCCGCCGGGCACAACACGCTGATCCCCGAACTGATCGAACGGTTGGCGGCGGCGGACCGTGCGGATATCCGCGTCATCGCCGGCGGGGTGATCCCGCCACAGGATTATGCGCTGCTCCGCGAAGCCGGGGTGGCTGCGATTTTCGGACCGGGTACCAACCTGGTCCATGCGGCGGCGGAGGTACTGAAACTGCTCGGCCACAACCTGCCGCCGGTTGGAGAGACTGTGGAATGAACGTGATGACTGCTTCGCTTGCCCCGGTCGATGGACGTACCCCCGCGCAGGAGGGGGCCCAGGGCAACGGGCGCGACGCCGGTAATCCGGTCCGCACCGACTGGACCCGCGCCGAGATCGCCGACCTCTTCGACCTGCCCTTCGACGAACTGATGTACCGCGCGCAGACCGTCCACCGCGCGCACCACGCCGTCGGGCAGGTCCAGCTCTGCACGCTCCTGTCGATCAAGACCGGCGGCTGTCCGGAGGATTGCGGCTATTGTTCGCAATCCGCCAGCGCCGACACGCAGCTCAAGGCCGAAAAGCTGATGGACGTCGACGCCGTCCTCGCCAGCGCGGCGCAGGCGAAGGCGGCGGGATCGCAGCGCTTCTGCATGGGTGCGGCATGGCGCAACCCCAAGGACCGCGACATGGACAAGGTGGTCGCGATGGTTGAGGGCGTCCGCGCGATGGGCATGGAAACCTGCATGACGCTCGGCATGCTGACTCCGGATCAGGCGCAGCGGCTGGGGCAGGCGGGCCTCGACTATTACAACCACAATATCGACACCTCGCCTGAGAATTACGCCAACGTCATCACCACGCGGAGCTTCGACGACCGGCTCGATACGCTGGCGCATGTCCGCGACGCCGGGATCAACGTGTGCTGCGGCGGCATCGTCGGCATGGGTGAGACCCGCGCCGACCGCGTCGGCTTCGTCCACGCGCTGGCCACCCTGCCGCGCCATCCCGAAAGCGTGCCGGTCAACGCGCTGGTCCCGGTCAAGGGCACCGTGCTCGGCAACATGCTGGCCGACACGCCGCTGGCGAAGCTCGACGATATCGAGTTCGTCCGCACCGTCGCGGTCGCACGCATCACCATGCCGATGAGCATGGTCCGCCTGTCGGCCGGGCGCGAGAGCATGTCGGACGCGACGCAGGCGCTGTGCTTCATGGCCGGCGCGAACTCGATCTTCACCGGCGACCGGCTGCTGACGACCGGCAACGCGGGCGACGATGCCGATGCGGCGCTGCTGGCGAAGCTGGGTATGACGCCGATGGTCGGGGAGGAACCGATGCGAAAATCCTCGTGCTGCTGACCCTGCTCCTCCTTGCCGATGCGGTGGGTGGCAACTGCGCCAAGGCTCCGACGCAGGCCGCAGCGAACCGCTGCGCCGAATTGGGCTGGCAGGCCGCCGACAGGGACATGAACCGCGAATGGCGGGCGGCGCGGTCGACGATGCAGGCACGCGACGCCCGCGACCCGACCCGCGGCGGCGGGTTCGGCTATGCTGCCGCGCTGCTGGATAGCCAGCGGGCATGGCTTAAGTTTCGCGACACGCAATGCGTCCTCGAAGGAGGAATTGATGGCCGGAACGGCGATGGCAGCGATGCCCGGGCATTGGTGCGCTTTTCGTGCATGGAACGTATGACGATCGCGCGGACGCAGGCATTGCGCCATTTGCGCGGGGGTTGACGCTGACCCCGAAAGCACGGGGCGGATAGGGAGAGCGATTTGTTCAAGAAGATTCTGGTCGCCAATCGCGGTGAAATCGCCTGCCGGGTGATGCGGACGGCCAAGCGGATGGGGATCGCGACCGTCGCGGTCTATTCCGACGCTGATGCGCGCGCGCCGCACGTCATGATGGCCGACGAAAGCGTCCGGCTGGGGCCGGCGCCTGCCGCGCAGAGCTATCTCGACCCCGAACTGATCCTGACCGCGGCACGGGCGACCGGCGCGGACTGTATCCATCCGGGCTATGGTTTCCTGTCTGAGCGGGAGAGCTTCGCGCGCGCCTGTGCCGATGCCGGCATCGCCTTTGTCGGGCCGCCGCCGAATGCGATCGCGGCGATGGGCGACAAGATCGAATCGAAGAAGCTGGCGCAGGCCGCCGGCGTCAACGTCGTCCCCGGCTTTCTGGGGGAGATCGCCGATACCGAACACGCCGTCCGCATCGCCAGCGACATCGGCTACCCGGTGATGATGAAGGCATCGGCCGGCGGCGGCGGCAAGGGGATGCGCCTCGCGTGGAGCGAGCAGGACGTCCGTGAAGGCTTCGAGGCGACGAAGCGGGAGGGGTTGGCGAGTTTTGGCGACGACCGCGTCTTTATCGAAAAGTTTATCGAGAGCCCGCGGCATATCGAGATCCAGGTGCTGGGCGACCGGCACGGCAACATCGTCTATCTCGGCGAGCGCGAATGCTCGATCCAGCGCCGCCACCAGAAGGTCGTGGAGGAAGCGCCGTCGCCCTTCGTCACGCCCGCGATGCGCAAGGCGATGGGCGAACAGGCGGTCGCGCTGGCCCGCGCGGTCGGCTATCATTCGGCCGGCACCGTCGAACTGATCGTCTCCGGCGCGGACGTGACGGGGGAGAGTTTCTACTTCCTCGAAATGAATACCCGCCTGCAGGTCGAACATCCGGTGACCGAGGAGATTACCGGCCTCGACCTCGTCGAGCAGATGCTGCGCGTCGCGGCGGGCGAACCGCTCGCCTTCACGCAGGATGACGTGAAGCTGACCGGCTGGTCGATCGAGAACCGCGTTTATGCCGAAGACCCGTATCGCGGCTTCCTGCCCAGCACGGGGCGGCTGACCCGCTACGATCCTGCCCGGACCGGGGACAACGATGGCGTCCGCACCCGCGTCGACGACGGTGTCGTCGAAGGTGGTGAGGTCAGCATGTTCTACGACCCGATGATCGCCAAGCTCATCACCTGGGCCCCGACCCGCGAAGCGGCGATCGATGCGCAGGTCGCCGCGCTCGACCGGTTCGAACTGGCCGGGGTCGGCAACAACATCGATTTCCTGTCGGCGATCATGCAGCACCCCCGCTTCCGTGCGGGGGCGCTGACCACCGGTTTCATCGCAGAGGAATATCCCGAAGGTTTCCACGGCGCGCCGGCCGACGCGGCGTTGCTGCGGCAACTGGCGGCGATCGCCGTCGTCGTCGATCTCGAACAATCGTACCGCGCCCGCTCGATCGACGGGCAACTGGGCAAGCAGGCGCCGCCCTCGACCGAACGCGTCGTCACCATCGGCGAGCATCGCTTCGACATCAGCGTCGACGGGTATGACGGGGGCCTGCTGGTCAATATCGACGGCGACGTGCCGCTCGACGTCGTGTTGCACTGGCGCCCGTCGCAGCGCGTCGTCACCGCGCGGATCGACGGCACCGAGCTGACCGCGCGCGTCGCCCGCACCATCGGCGGCTGGAAGCTGACCGCGCGCGGCGCGAGCCACGTCGTCCGCGTCCTGCCCCCCCATGTCGCGGCGCTGACCCGGCACATGATCGAGAAGGTCCCGCCCGACCTGTCGCGTTTCCTGCTGTGCCCGATGCCGGGCCTGCTGACCCGTGTCGAGGTGGCAGAGGGGCAGAAGGTCGAGGCCGGGCAACCGCTGGCGGTGGTCGAGGCGATGAAGATGGAGAATATCCTGCGCGCAGAACGCCCCGGCACCGTCGCGCGCATCGCCCATGCCGCGGGCGACAGCCTGGCGGTCGATGCGGTCATCATGGAATTCGAATAGGCGGAACGATTTGCCCGCTGGCGGCTTGTCGGCGGGTGATCGTTTCATCAGCGCAACCATGGTGGCAGGCCGCCACCATCTATCAGATCTATCCGCGCTCCTTCGCCGACAGCGACGGCGACGGGATCGGTGACCTGAACGGCATCGCCGACCGGCTCGACTATCTGGTCGATCTCGGCATCGATTGCGTGTGGATCTCGCCGATCTATCCGTCGCCGATGGCCGATTTCGGCTATGACGTCGCCGACTATACCGGCATCGACCCGCGCTTCGGCACATTGGCCGATTTCGATGCGCTGCTGGAAAAGGCGCATGGGCGCGGCATCCGCGTGCTGCTCGACTTCGTGCCGAACCACAGCTCGGACCGGCACGACTGGTTCGTCGAGAGCCGGTCGTCGCGCGACAATCCGAAGCGTGACTGGTATATCTGGCGCGATCCGGCGGCGGACGGCGGGCCGCCCAACAACTGGATCAGCGATTTCGGCGGGCCGGCATGGAGCTTCGATCCCGCCACCGGCCAATATTATTCGCGCGCCTTCCTGCCCGAACAGCCCGACCTGAACTGGCGCAACCCCGACGTGCAGTCGGCGATGCTGGCCGCGATGCGCTTCTGGTTCGACCGCGGCGTCGACGGGTTCCGCATCGACGTGCAGTGGCACATGGTCAAGCACGCCGACTTCCCCGACAACCCGCCCAATCCCGACTATCGCGAGGGGATGGGCGACATGCACCGCGTGTTGCAGCACCATTCGACCGACCAGCCGGAGGTCCACGCCATCGCCACCGCGATGCGGCGACAGGCGGACGAATTCGGCGCGGTGCTGGTCGGCGAAATCTATCTGCCGATCCCCAGGCTGATGACCTATTACGGCACGCCGCAAGCCCCCGGCGTCCACCTGCCGTTCAATTTCCAGCTGATCGAGGCGAACTGGAATGCCGCCGAACTGGCAAAGCGCATCGTCGAGTACGAAGCGGCGCTGCCGGACGGCGGCTGGCCCAACTGGGTACTCGGCAACCACGACCGCCCGCGCATCGCGACCCGCGTCGGCGCGGCGCAGGCGCGGGTGGCGGCGATGCTGCTGCTGACGCTGCGGGGCACGCCGACGCTGTATCAGGGCGACGAACTGGGACTGGGCGATGCGCAGGTGCCCGCCGACAAGGTACAGGACCCGCGCGAACTGCGCGAGCCGGGGCTGGGGCTCGGTCGCGATCCGGTGCGCACCCCGCTGCCATGGACGGCGGAGGGCGGCTTCACCACCGGTGATCCGTGGCTGCCGATCGATCCGGCGCACCTGCCGCGCAATGCGCAGGTGCAGGCGGGCGACCCCGCATCGATGCTGTCGCTCTATCGCCGTCTGCTGGCGCTGCGCCGCGCCACGCCTGCGCTGGCCACCGGCGCGATCGGCGAGGTACGCGCCGACGGCGACGTGCTCAGCTACATCCGCAGCGACGGCACCGACCGCTACCGCATCGTGCTGAACCTCGGCGACCGGCCGGCCCCCATCGAACCCGGCCGGGTCATCCTGTCGACCCATGACGACACCGATCCTACCCTGCGCCCCGCTGAGGGCCGTATCCTGAAAGTCGACTGATGCGCATCGCGATGATCGCCCCGATCGCGTGGCGCACCCCGCCGCGCCACTATGGCCCATGGGAACTGGTCACCAGCCTGCTGACCGAGGCGCTGGTCGCACGCGGGCTCGACGTCACGCTGTTCGCGACGCAGGACAGCCTGACCGCCGCGACCCTCGCCGGGGTGGTGCCTGCGCCTTATAGCGAGGACCCGTCGATCGACGCGAAGGTATGGGAGTTCGCGCACCTCGCCCATGTGTTCGAACGCGCCGGCGAATTCGACCTGATCCACAACCAGGCCGATTTCCCCGCCCACGCCTTTTCGGGCCTTGTCGACACGCCGATGGTCACCACCATCCACGGGTTCTCGTCCGACCGCATCCTGCCGATGTACGCGCCTTATCAGGACCGGGTGCGCTATGTCGCGATCAGCGATGCCGACCGCCACCCGTCGCTGCGCTATGCCGCGACGATCCATCACGGCATCCCGCTCGACGACTTTCCGTTCGATGCGGAGGGCAGCGACGACCTGCTGTTCTTCGGCCGGATGCACCCCGACAAGGGCGCGGCGGCAGCGGTCGCCGCGGCACAGGCCAGCGGACGCCGGCTGCACATGGCGGGCATCGTGCAGGACGACCGCTACTGGCGCGAGGAGGTCGAGCCGCATGTCGACGGCGAGCGCATCGTCTATCACGGCGCGGTCGGCGGCACCGCCCGCACCGACCTGCTGGGCCGGTCGCGCGCGTTGCTCCACCTGATCGGCTTCGACGAACCCTTCGGCCTGTCGGTCATCGAGGCGATGGCGTGCGGCACCCCGGTTATCGCGTACAACCGCGGATCGATGCCCGAACTGATCGAACACGGCGTCAACGGCTTCCTCGTCGACACGCTCGATGAAGCCGTCGCCGCGATCGAGGGGGTAGGGGAGATCGACCGTGCCGACTGCCGCCGGATCGTCGCCGAACGCTTCTCGGTCGAGGCGATGGCGGAGCGCTATCACGCGCTGTACCGGTCGATCCTCGGCGGCTGAGGTCGCACGGCGGCTGACCCGGCCAAACGGAACGTCGCCTCGGACCTTTCGCAACGATCGGCAACGGAGCCACGCACGGACCGTACCCCGGCGAAGGCCGGGGCCCAGTTGGGGGACGGCGGTGACGGATGGAAGAGCCTTTCCAACTGGACCCCGGCCTAAGCCGGGGTACGGATTGGCCACGTTTGCAGAAATCTCGATCAAACCTGCCCTTGCTGTTCGAACACCAGGTTCGGAAGGGGGGGCATGATTAAACCGATCAGGCGGCGTCGCACGCCTCGCCCAACGCGGCATAGATCGCGTCCAGATCGGCATCGTCGATGCAGTAGGGCGGCATCACGTACAGCGTCGACCCCAGCGGCCGCAGCAGCACCCCCGCCTCGCGGAACCGCGCCATCAGTCTGGGCGCACGGTCGGACAGATAGCCCTCGTCACCATCCAGCTCGAACGCCGCGATCGTCCCCAGCCGTCGCGGATTGGCCACCCGTCGATGCGTCGCCAGCGCCGCCAGCCGCACCGCCTGCCGTTCCCCCAGCGCCGCGACCCGCGCCGCCACCGGTTCCTCGCGCCAGATCGCCAGATTGGCGTTTGCCGCGGCGCACGCGACCGGATTGGCGGTGTAGCTCGACGAATGGAAGAACATCGTCGCCCGGTCCGGCCCGTAATGCGCCTGATAGATCGCCTCGCTCGCCATCGTCACCGCCAGCGGGATCGCCCCGCCGGTCAGCCCCTTCGACAGGCACATCAGGTCGGGCACGATTCCGGCCTGTTCGCACGCGGTCAGCGTGCCGGTGCGACCCCAGCCGGTCATCACCTCGTCGGCGATGAACAGCACGCCGTGGCTCGCGCAGATGCGGTGCATCTCTGCCAGCACCGCCGGCGGGTACATCCGCATGCCGCCCGCGCCCAGCACCAGCGGCTCGACGATGAACGCCGCCGCACCCGCCCGCGCCGCTGCCTCCAGCGCGTCGTAGGTCGCCTGCTCGCGCCCCGCGTCGGGGAAGGGGATCGATCCGACATCGAACAGCAGCGGCGCATAGGCACGGTTGAACACGCCGCGCGCGCCGACCGACATCGCGCCGATGGTATCGCCGTGATAGCCGTGATCGAGCACGAGGATGCGGTCGCGCGCCTCGCCCCGGTTGCGCCAGTACCCCAGCGCCATCTTCAGCGCGACCTCGACGCTGGTAGATCCCGAATCGGAAAAGAACACGCGGGTCAACGCGTTCGGCAGTATCGCGCGCAACCCGGCGGCCAACGTTTCGGCGGGCTCGTGGGTGTATCCGGCGAAGATGATCTGGTCCAGCCGCCCCGCCTGTTCGGCGATCGCGGCGGCGATGCGCGGGTGGTTGTGGCCGTGGGTCGTCACCCACCATGACGAGATCGCATCGACGATCCGCCGCCCGTCCGCGCTCCACAGCGCCGCACCGTCGCCGCGCACGATCTGCGGGATCGGTTCGTTCAGCCCGTGCTGGGTGAAGGGATGCCACACCGCACTCATCGGAAATCCTCCACCGCGAACCCTTCGGCAAAGGCGCGCGCCAGACTGTGGGGGGTCAGTTCGGAGAGACAGGGCAACCGACCCAGCCGCCGCGTCGCGCCCAAACGGACGATCGTTTCCTCGCTGTCGGGCACCGCATCGCCGACGAACGCGACGCCCAGCAGCGGCACGCCGCGCGCGCGCAACGCCTCGATCGACAACAGGCTGTGGTTGATCGTGCCGAGCGCGGTGCGCGCGACCAGCACCACCGGCCGCCGCCAGCGCGCGAACAGGTCGGCAAAGGTCGTGGTCCCGACGATCGGCACCAGCACTCCGCCGGCCCCCTCCACCACCAGCGGCCCGGCGACCTGCGGCAACGCCAGCCGGTCGAGGTCGATCGTCACCCCGTCGATCGCCGCCGCGCGGTGGGGGGAACAGGGGGTAGCCAGCGCATAGGCTTCCGGCAGGATGCGCCCGGGTGCTACCCCCGCCAGCCGCGCGACCCGTTGCCGGTCGGTCCCGTCGTCGGTCCCGGCCTGTACCGGTTTCCAGTAATGCGCGCCGAGCGCCGCGGTCAGCGCGGCGGCGAACACCGTCTTGCCGACATCGGTATCGGTCCCGGTAACGACGATCACGGTCATGCGAACTGCTCCAGAACCTCGCCCAGCGCGTCGATATCGGCTTCGTCGACGTTCAGCGTCACCGAAATGCGCAGCCGCGCGGTCCCCGCCGGTACGGTCGGCGGGCGGATACCGCGCAGGTCGAATCCGGCGGCCTGCACCGCCTGCGCCAGGCGCATCGCCCGGCCGTCGTCGCCGACGATCAGCGGCAGGATCTGCGTCCCCGTCACGTTCGCGCCGAGCGGCCCCAGCCGTGATCCGGCATGGGCTACCAGCGCCGCGAGCCGCTCGCGCCGCGCGGGCTGCTGCGCCAGCACCCGCAGCCCCGCACGCACCGCCGCCGCCATCACCGGCGACGGCGCGGTCGAGAAGATGAACCCGCGTGCCCGGTTGACCAGAAAGTCGATGACGACCGCCGGTCCGCACACCAGCGCGCCCTCGCTGCCCAGCGCCTTGCCACAGGTGCGCAGGGTGACGACGTTCGACTGCCCCTCCAGCGCGGCGGCAAGGCCGCGCCCCTGCGGCCCGAACACCCCGGTCGCATGTGCCTCGTCGATCAGCAGCATCGCATCGTGCCGCGCCGCGACCGCCGCCAGCGCATCCAGCGGCGCGCGGTCGCCGTCCATGCTGTAGAGGCTCTCGACCGCGATCCACGGACTGCCCGTGCCGCCCTGCCGCCGCCAGTCGCGGATCGCGTCGTCGATCGCCTGCGGATCATTGTGCCCCGCTGCGACCGCAGGCGCGCGCGCCAGCCGCATCCCCTCATGCGCGCTGGCATGGATCAGCGTGTCGTGGACGATCAGGTCGCCGCGCTGCGGCAGCGTCGCCAGCAGCGCCGCATTCGCCGCGAAGCCGCTGGAGAACCACAATGCACGCTCGCTGCCGAAGAACGCGGCCGCCTCGTCCTCCAGCGCCTCGTGTTCGGCATGGTTGCCGCGCAGCAGCCGCGAGCCGCCCGACCCCACCGGCACGCCGCGCGCGATCGCTTCGGCCACGGCGTCGCGCAGCACCGCCGACCCCGCCAGCCCCAGATAATCGTTCGACGCGAAATCGCGGCCCGCGATCGGCATCAGCGACCGCCGCCGGTCGATCGCCGACAGTCGCGCCAGATCGGCGGCGATCGGGCGCAGCGCCGGGGGCAGGGGGCTGGCAGGCTGTCGCTGGTCGGTCATGGCGCCTCCGCCGGCCGGGTGCCGGGGCGACGCCCATATCGTCCGGCCCGGCGTGGCGCAAATCTGGGTCGCCGCGCGTTACGCCGCCAATGGCGCGGACCACGGATAAGGACTAGGCTCGATACATGGCAGAAACCGCACCTCAATCCGATCCGTCCCGGCCCCCCGTCGACCGGACGGGGGCGAGCGGGACGGCGGCGACGCCGCCGGCCGACCCGGTCGATGCGCTGGTCGATGCCCCGACCGAGGAACTGCGCCGCGACCGGCTGCTCGCCGCGCTGACGCTGATCGCCGGGATCGGTCTGGTGCTGGCGCTGCCGTTCGCGTTGCAGGCGGGCGCGCGCTTCTTCCTGCCGCTGACCGCCGCGATCGTGATCGCCATCGCGCTTGTCCCGCTGCTCGAATGGCAGGAACGGCACCGCGTGCCGGCCCCGCTCGCCGCGCTGTTCTGCGTCCTGCTGTTCCTGCTGGTCGCCAATGGCGCACTGGCGTCGATCGTCGTGCCGGCATGGGGCTGGGCCCAGATCCTGCCCGACCGGATCGACCGGGTGCAGGAAAACGTCGCGCCGCTGATCGATTTCTACGCCAGTCTCGAAAGGTTCGTGAACGGCCTGATCGCCAATGTCGCGACCGCGCCCGCCAAGCAGACCGCCAGCAGCGTCGCCCCGCCGCAGTCGCTGCTCGACCTCGTCACCACCTCGGCGCCGTCGGCGCTGCTGGAGATGTTCTTCGCGATCCTCGTGATCTACTTCTTCCTGGCCGGCTGGACCGACCTGCGCCGCGCGGCGATTACCGGACGCAGCAGCTTCGGCGGGGCGATGGCGACGGCGCGGGTGATCCAGAACGTCGTCGACGACACCTCGGCCTATCTCGGCACGATCACGCTCATCAACCTGATGCTGGGCGTCATCGTCGCGCTGGCGCTGTGGTATATCGGCATGCCGACGCCCCTGATGTGGGGCGGGATCGTCGCGCTGCTGAACTACGTGCCCTATCTTGGCCCCATCTTTGCCGCGCTGCTGCTGGCGCTGGGCGGGCTGATGACCTTTACCGATATCTGGTGGGCGCTGCTGCCCGCCGCGATCATGGTCGGCGCGCATCTGGTGGAAGCGAACGTGATAACCCCGCTGGTCGTCGGCCACCGCCTGACGATCAATCCGTTGATGATCCTCATCACACTCAGCTTCTGGGGCTGGGTCTGGGGCACGCCCGGTGCGTTGCTGGCGGTGCCGCTGCTCATCATCATCCAGACGGTGCTGAAGGGCGCGGGCAAGCCCGACATCGCCGGCTTCCTGTTCGAACACGGCACGCTGGTACAGGATGTGCCGCCGCCGTCGCGAAATCCGCCGGGAGCCGTTGACAGCCCCGGCAGCGCTCCGTAAAGGCCGCCTCCTCGCTAGAGAGCGGGTGTAGCTCAGTTGGTTAGAGCGCCGGCCTGTCACGCCGGAGGTCGCGGGTTCGAGCCCCGTCACTCGCGCCACGGCGCATCACAGGATGCGCCGCTCGCGGACCCTCAATATCCCCGATCGCGCGTGACGACGCCGACCAGCGGCTCGCCGGCACGATGCCGCCGGATGTTGGCGAGGACGGCCTTGCCCGATCCCTCATGGTCCGTCGTCGCGGCAACGTGCGGCGTCACGACCACCCGCGGGTGCCGCCATAGCGGGTCGCCGGCCGGCAACGGCTCGACCGGCGTCACGTCGAGGATCGCACGCGACAGTCGTCCCGCATCCAGCGCCGCGACCAGCGCTTCGGCATCGAGATGCCCGCCACGTCCCGCACTGACGACCGCCGCCCCCGGCGGCATCGCCTCGAACAGCGCTCTTCCCAGAAACCCGCGCGTTTCGGGCGTCAGCGGCAGCAGGTTGACCAGAATATCCGTCTGCGCCGCAAAGGCGTGCAGGCCCCGTTCCCCGTGAAAGCACGTCACCCCGGTCATGCTGCGCGGCGACCGGCTCCACCCCGACAGCGCGAACCCGAACGGCGCCAGCGCCGCGATCGCCGCCGAACCCATCTGCCCCAGTCCTGCGATACCGACGCGACGCTCCCCCGCCGGTACCTGCGGCAACTGACGCCACACCGCGTCCCGCTGCTGGTCGGCATAGGCGTACAGGTCGCGGTGCAGCGCCAGCACCGACATCGCGACATATTCGGCCATCGCCGCGGCGAGGTTCGGTTCGACCAGCCGCACCACGGCGACGTGCGGCGGCACCTGCGACAGGTCGAGCTGATCGACCCCCGCACCGATCGAGAACAACACCTCCAGACGGGGCAGCGTCTCGATCAGCCCCGGCGGCAGCGTCCACGCCGCCAGGTAGCGGATGTCCTCCGGATCGCCGATATCGGGCGCCAGCCGGACGTCGAGTTCGGGCATCGCCTGCGCGAACATCGCCGCCCAAACCGCGCCCCGCGCCAATTGCGCGGTATAGAGCAATGCCATCGATCGCCTCCCTGTGCGAAACTGCGGCAGCCGTGCCGCATCGTCGAACGGCCGGTCAAGCGCGCATCGGGTTGACAGTGATATGTTATTACGTTGAAAGCGCCGCCGATGACCGAACCAGCGAAGCGTCCGACCATCCGCCTGCAATCGATCGACGCGTTGCGCGGGCTGGTCATGGTCGTGATGCTGCTCGACCATGTGCGCGAGACGTTCTTCGTGCATTTGCAGGTCGCTGATCCCGTCGATGCGCGCAGCGTCATGCCCGCGCTGTTCTTCACCCGGCTGCTCAGTTCGATCTGCGCACCGGTATTCGTCGCGCTGACCGGGCTGTCGGCATGGCTATACGGCCAGAAGCATTCGCGGGCCGAGGTTTCCGGCTTCCTGCTGCGGCGCGGGGCATTCCTGCTGGTCCTCGAAATAACCTTCGTCTCGTTCGCATGGAGCGCGAAGTTTCCGCCGCAGACGCTGTGGTTGCAGGTCATCTGGGCGATCGGCGCGAGCATGATCGTCCTCGCCGGGGCGGTGCATCTGTCGCGGGGGGTGATCGTGGCGCTCGGGCTGGCGATCGTCGGCGGCCATAACCTGCTCGACGGCATCGTGCTGGCGCCGGGCGACGCCTTTTTCGTGCCATGGGCGCTGCTGCACCAGCGCGCCGCCTTCGAATTCCTCGGCATCACGTGGAAGACGACCTATCCGGCATTGCCATGGATCGGGGTGATCCTGCTCGGCTACGGCATCGGCCCGTGGTTCGCGACCGCCACCGCGCCCGCAGTGCGACAGCGGCGGCTGGTGCTGCTCGGGGTGCTGCTGCTCGCCGGCTTCGTGATATTGCGCGCGCTCGACCTGTATGGCGACCGGCCATGGTTCGATGCGGGCACGCCGCTGCGCATCGCGATCAGCTTCCTTGCGCTCACCAAATATCCGCCGTCGCTGCTGTACCTGATGCCGACGCTAGGGCTCGGCGCGCTGCTGCTGGCGGCGCTCGAGTCGGGGCAGGGGTCGCGCTGGCTGCCGGCGCTGGCGATCTTCGGCGCCGCGCCGATGTTCTTCTACCTGCTCCACCTCTATGTGTTGCGCGCCATCTATCTCGGGGTCCTCGCGTTGTACGGGCCGAACCATGGCGAGGTGTACGGGTTCGATCACATCATCGGCGTCTGGGCGCTGTACGCGGTACTGCTCGCGCTGCTTTATCCGCCGACCCGCCGGTTCGCGCAGTTCAAGCAACGCCGCCGCGACATCCCGTGGCTCAAATATCTCTAGCCCTGGCGCGCACCGACCAGCCGTTCGGCCAGCGCCGCGATCCAGGCGATTCCGGGGCCGATGATCGCATCGTTGAAGTCGTAGCGCGGATGATGGAGCGCCGGGTTCTCGCCCTCCGCCCGCGCCTGTCCCAGCCAGACATAGGCGCCCGGACAGGCCTGTAGCATGAACGCGAAATCCTCGGCGGTCAGCGCCGGATCGGGTGCCTCGCCATGGACCAGCCCGGCGGCCGCCGCCGCGTCCAGCGCGATCGTCGCCGCGCGCGGATCGTTGATCGTCGGCGGATACATGCGGGTATAGGTCAGCTCGACCCGCGTGTCGGTGGCGATGCCGATCCCCGCCGCCATCGCGCCGATCGCCGCCTCGATCCGCGCCTGCACGGCCGGGTCGAAGCTGCGCACGGTACCGACCAGCGTCACCGCTGCGGGCAGGACATTGTGCGTGTCGCCGCCATTGATCTGCGTGACCGACAGCACCGCCTGGTCGGTCGGTGCGATTCGCCGCGCGACGATGGTGTTGAGCTGCGTCACCAGCTGCGCCGCCGCCAATATGGCATCGGGCGTGCCATGGGGCATCGCGGCGTGGCCGCCCCTGCCGTGGATCGCGATCGCGAACTTGTCCGCCGCCGCCATGATCGGCCCGGCACGCGTCCGAAGCTCGCCGGCGGGCAGGTCTGGCCAGTTGTGGAGCGCGAAGACATGGTCGCACGGGAATCGATCGAACAACCCGTCCTCGATCATCGCCCGCGCGCCGGCCTGTCCCTCTTCGGCCGGCTGGAACAGGAAATGGATCGTGCCGTCGAACGGCGGCAGGGTGGCGAGATGCCGCGCCGCGCCGATCAGGATCGCGGTATGTCCGTCATGGCCGCAGCCGTGGAACACGCCGGGCACCGTGCTGGCATGGCGCGGCGTGCCCTGTTCTTGGAATGGCAGCGCATCCATGTCGGCACGCAGCCCCAGCGTCGTTCCCGGCCGCCCATGGGTCAGCGTCGCCACCACCCCGGTCCCGCCGATGCCGGTCGTGACGGCAAGGCCCGCCGCGCGCAGCTGTTCGGCGACGATTCCCGCGGTGCGATGCTCGGCAAAGGCCAGTTCGGGATGGGCGTGGAGATCGTGCCGGATCGCGGTCACGGCATCGACGATCTCGGCAAAATGCTGGGTCATGGCGGTCCCTGAGAAAGCGCCAGCTTGCCGCCGCCGTCGCATCCCGGTCAACCACCCGCCGCCGCTGCTTTTTGCCGACGGGCGCGAAGAACACGCTTTACACCGCCGGTCGGCTATCCTACAGGCCGCCTCCTCGCTTGAGAGCGGGTGTAGCTCAGTTGGTTAGAGCGCCGGCCTGTCACGCCGGAGGTCGCGGGTTCGAGCCCCGTCACTCGCGCCATCCTCCCGCCCGTCGCGGAGGATCGGCGCTACCGCCAGCGGCCGGTTTCCATCCACAGAAGCATGCGTCGCATCGGCAGCACCCACAGCCACGCGATGCCGGCGACAAGGTAGAATGCGAGCTGCAGCACCCAGTGCCAGCCACCGACCACCGCCGACAGCATCGCGACTGCCACCGCCCACACGGTCAGCATGACCAGGATCGCCAGGACCCCGGCCGGTTTGCGCCAGGTCGGTTCGTTCACAATCATTCTCCCGGCAGGAACAGGTCGGTTTCGGTGACGATCGCATCCAGCGCGACGTCCCACGGATCGCACGGCAGGCGATCGACCTGCTGCACCGACCATGCGATGCCGATCTTGAGCGCGTCGGGCAATGCCGCAAACGCCCGGTCGTAATGCCCAGCGCCCTGGCCCAGCCGGTTGCACGCCGAATCGAACCCGACCAGCGGCGTCAGGATGATCGCCGGGGCGACCGGCGGCGTATCGGCGGCGGGCTGGCGCAACCCGAACGGTCCGTCGTGCAGCCGGTCGCCGGCGTGGAAGGCGATCGGCGATTTCCGGTCGATCACGACCGGCCACGCCAGCACCGCGCCCGCGGCCACCGCCATGCGATCGAACGCGGCCGGATCGGCTTCGCCGCCTACCGGGACATAGCTGGCGACGATCATGCCGGGCCGCAGCGCGCGCAGGAACAGCGGCGGCGGGGCAGGGGGCGCCGGACCGCCTGCCGCGAACGTCCGTCGCCGGGCGCGCAATCCGGCACGCAGGGCGGCCTTGTCGATCATCGATCGGGGGTGTGGCGGAACCACCATGGGCCGTTTGCCGCGTTATCCACTGACGCACGGTACGTCAGGTGGGGATCATGTACGTCAGACCAGGATCTGCGCAGGGACAACCCCCATGGATGAAGAAATAGCCTCAGGGATTATGCAAGGCTCGCACCGGGCAGTCCCGCCATCTCCTATCTAGGCGTCCGGACCCCGTACCTCAAGGGCCGAAGCGATCGCCTCCAGCCGCCCGGCGATCCGTTCCAGCACCGCAGCGGACGGATCGGCGGGCGTGTCCGCCGTTCCCTCGCTCAACTGGTCGGCCAGAATCAGCGCGATGTAGAGCAACGTCCGCTCCGACGATCCGCCCGACGCGCGCTGTGCCGCCGCGGCATGGCGTTCCAGCAGCGCGCCCAGCGCCCGCAGCTTGGGTTCCTCGCCGTCGCGACAGCCGACCTGGTGGCTGCGTCCGGCGATGTTCAGCGTGATCTGGCCCATCAGTCGGCGTCCGCTTCGCGCGCGATCACCGCGTCCAGCGCGCCGATCGCATCGCCGATCCGCGCCTTGAGCGCGGCATGTCGCGCGGCCAGCACCCGATTCGCCTCGCCCCGCGCATGGGCGGCGCGTTCGATCCGCGACAACGCCTGTTCGATCCGCGCGACGGCGGCTGCATGGGGGTCGTCGTTCATCCGATGAAACTATCCCTGCTATACATGTTAAACAACCCTTGGGTTTGGCGGTTGACTGAACCGCGTGACGGTTCCAAAGGCTCGCGCAACCCTAGTAGCGCCCAACAGGAGTGCGCGTGACCATATCCCAGCTCGAACTCGCCAACGCCATCCGCGTTTTGTCGATGGACGCGGTGGAGGCCGCCAACTCGGGGCACCCCGGCATGCCGATGGGCATGGCCGACGTCGCGACGGTCCTGTGGTCGAAATTCCTCAAATTCGATCCCGCCGACCCGCATTGGGCCGATCGAGACCGCTTCGTCCTGTCGGCGGGCCATGGATCGATGCTGATCTATTCGCTCCTCCACCTGACCGGTTATGCGAAGCCCACCATTCAGGACATTGCGGACTTCCGCAAGCTGGGCAGCCCGTGCGCGGGCCATCCGGAGAATTTCGAGCTGCCCGGCATCGAATGCACCACCGGCCCGTTGGGGCAGGGCCTTGCGATGGCGGTCGGCATGGCGACTGCCGAGCGGCACCTGAACACCGTGTTCGGCGACGAGCTCGTCGATCACCGCACCTGGGTGGTCGCCGGCGACGGCTGCCTGATGGAAGGGATCAACCACGAGGCGATCGGCCTGGCCGGCCATCTGAAGCTCGGCCGCCTGAACGTGCTGTGGGACGACAACCGCATCACCATCGACGGATCGACCGACCTGTCGACCAGCGAGGATGTGTCGGCCCGCTACGAAGCGACCGGCTGGCACGTCGTCGCTTGCGACGGCCACGACTTCGCCGACATCGAACGCGCGCTGGCGCAAGCCGCCGCCGACCCGCGCCCTTCGCTGGTCCGCTGCCGCACGGTGATCGGAAAGGGCGCGCCGAACAAGGGCGGCAGCCACAAGGTCCACGGTTCGCCGCTGGGTGCCGACGAAATCCTCGCCACCCGCGCTGCCCTGCTGTGGGAACATGACGCATTCCACCTGCCCGAGCCGCTGACCGATGCGTGGAAGGCTGTCGGCGCGCGCGGCGCTCCGGTCCATGCCGAGTGGAACGACCGGCTGTCGGCCCATGCCGATCGCGCCGAGTTCGAACGCCGCATGGCGAACAGGCTGCCCGACGGCTGGTCGCTGAAGGGGCATGTCGACGGCCTGATCGCCGAGCCGAAGAAGATCGCGACCCGCGTCGCATCGTCGCTGGCGCTCGAAGCCATCAACGCCTCGCTGCCCGAGACGATCGGCGGTTCGGCCGACCTGACGCCGTCGAACAATACCCAGACGAAGGCGCAGGTCGCGCTGACGGCACAGGATTATTCGGGGCGCTACATCCATTACGGCATCCGCGAGTTCGGCATGTCGGCGGCGATGAACGGCATGGCGCTGCACGGCGGCGTGCTGGCCTATGGCGGCACCTTCCTGGTGTTCGCCGACTATGCACGGCCCGCGATCCGGCTGTCGGCGCTGCAGAATGCCGGCGTCGTCTATGTCATGACCCATGACTCGATCGGTCTGGGCGAGGACGGCCCGACCCACCAGCCGATCGAGCATGTCATGAGCCTGCGGATCATCCCCGGCCTCGACGTCTATCGCCCCGCCGATGCGGTCGAGACGGCGGAATGCTGGGAACTGGCGGTGCAGCGCCGCGACGGTCCGTCGCTGCTGGCGCTGTCGCGTCAGAACCTGCCGCAGCTGCGCAGCGAGGCGAGCGAGAATCGCAGCGCGAAGGGCGCGTACCGGCTCAAGGCCGCCGATGCCGACCGCCGCGTCATCCTGATCGCGACCGGTTCGGAAGTGGAGATCGCGGTCGGCGTCGCGCAGCAGCTCGAATCGCACGGGATCGGTGCCGACGTCGTGTCGATGCCGTGCTGGTCGCGCTTCGATGCGCAGGATGCCGCGTATCGCGAGGACGTGCTGCCCCACGCCCGCCCGGACGAGATTCTGCGTGTGTCGATCGAGGCGGGGACGACGATCGGCTGGGAACGCTACACGATGGTCGACGGCCTGCGCTTCGGCATCGACCGGTTCGGGGCGTCGGCCCCGGCGGACAAGCTCTACGAATATTTCGGACTGACCGCCGACGCCATCACCGCGAAGGTGCTGGCGCGGCTTGGCAACTGAGGAGACGCGGATATGACGAAAGTAGCGATCAACGGGTTCGGACGCATCGGCCGTCTGGTGGCGCGCGCGATCCTCGAGCGCCCCGACAGCGGCCTCGAACTGGTCACGATCAACGACCTCGCCGATGCCAAGTCGAACGCATGGCTGTTCAGCCGCGATTCGGTCCACGGCAAGTATCCGGGCGAGGTTGCCGCCGAGGGCGACGATCTGGTCATCGACGGCAAGCGCATCCGCGTCACTGCCGAGCGTGACCCCGCCAACCTGCCGCACAAGGAACTGGGCGTCGAGCTGGTGCTCGAATGCACCGGCTTCTTCACGGACCGCACGTCGTGCCAGAAGCATATCGATGCGGGTGCGAAGCGCGTGCTGATCTCGGCGCCCGGCAAGAATGTCGACCTGACCGTCGTCTACGGCGTCAACCACGACAAGCTGGAAGCCGGCCACACGATCGTGTCGAACGCGTCGTGCACCACCAACTGCCTCGCGCCCGTCGCCAAGGTGCTGAACGATTCGATCGGCATCGAACGCGGCCTGATGACCACGATCCACGCCTATACCAACGACCAGAAGATCCTCGACCAGATCCACCCCGATCTGCGTCGCGCCCGTGCCGCCGCGATGTCGATGATCCCGACCACCACCGGCGCCGCCCGCGCGGTCGGCGAAGTGCTGCCTGAACTCAAGGGCCGTCTCGATGGTTCTGCGGTCCGCGTGCCGGTGCCGGACGGCAGCCTCGTCGACCTGACCTTCACGCCCAAGCGCGACACGACGAAGGACGAGGTCAACGCGATCCTGAAGGCGGCGTCGGAATCGGGTCCGCTCAAGGGCGTGCTGGTGTTCTCGGACGAACCGCTGGTGTCGATCGACATCGTCCACACCCCGGCATCGTCGACCGTCGACAGCCTCGAGACCGCCGTATTGGACGGCAAGCTGGTCCGCGTCGTGTCGTGGTACGACAATGAATGGGGCTTCTCGAACCGCATGGTCGACACCGCGACCGCGATGGCGAAGCTGGGGTAAGCCCGATGGCGGGTGGTATCCTCAAGGGCATCGCCCGCCACGCCTTTTCGCGCGGGCCGATCGAACTGGTGCAGACGGTGCGCGTCACCGTCGAAACCGGCCTTGACGGCGATTTCCGCGGCGCGCTGAAACCCGGCCGCAACAAGCGGCAGGTGTCGCTGATGGAAGTCGGCGACTGGGCGACCGCGATGCGCCTGATCGGCCACGAACTGCCATGGTGGGAACGCCGCGCGAACCTGCTGATCGAGGATTTCGACCTGCCGCAGACGGTCGGTGTGCGGCTTCGCGTCGGCGCGGTGCTGCTCGAAATCACCAAGGAATGCGATCCGTGCAGCCGCATGGAGACGATCGCCGAAGGGCTGCGAGCCGCACTTACCCCCGACTGGCGCGGCGGCGCGCTGGCGCAGGTGATCGAGGGCGGGCAGATCAGCGTCGGCGACACGATACGAATCGAACACACCCGTTAGGTTCGAGCTTGTCGAGAACTGTTCTCGACCGACGCATCTCGACTTCGCTCGATGCTGCTCGAACCGAACGGCATTTGGGAGCGAACATATGAGCCGCAATTTCAAGACGCTGGACGACATGGGCGACCTCACCGGCAAGCGCGTGCTGGTCCGCGAGGACCTGAACGTGCCGATGGCCGACGGCGCCGTTACCGACGACACGCGCCTGCGCGCCACGATCGGCACCGTGACCGACCTCGCCGATCGCGGTGCGATTGTCCTGATCCTCGCCCATTTCGGCCGTCCCAAGGGCCAGCCGAGCCCCGAATTCTCGCTGTCGCAGGTCGTCCGGCCGCTGTCGTCGGTGCTGGGCCGCGAAGTCCGCTATGTCGATTGGGAAGGGGCCGAGGCGAATGTCGCGACGCTCAACCCCGGCGACATCGCCGTCCTCGAAAACACCCGCTTCTTCGGCGGCGAGGAAAAGAACGATCCGGCGGTGATCGATCGCTTCGCCGCTCTGGGCGACTATTACGTCAACGACGCCTTCTCCGCCGCGCACCGCGCCCATGCCTCGACCGAGGGGCTCGCGCACAGGCTCCCCGCCTTCGCCGGGCGGCAGATGGAGGCCGAACTCGACGCGCTCGACAAGGCGCTGGGTAACCCGCAACACCCGGTCGCGGCCGTCGTCGGCGGCGCGAAGGTGTCGTCGAAGCTCGACGTATTGCGCCACCTCGTCACCCGCGTCGATCACCTCATCATCGGCGGCGGCATGGCCAACACCTTCCTCGCCGCGCGCGGCGTCAACGTCGGCAAGTCGCTGTGCGAGCACGACCTGACCGGCACGGCGGACGCGATCTTCGAAGCGGCGGAGAAGGCCGGCTGCACCATCCACCTGCCGTATGACGTGGTGGTCGCGACCGAGTTCAGGCCGAATCCGGCGACCCGCACCGTCAACGTCCACGAAGTCGCCGCCAACGAGATGATCCTCGACGTGGGGCCGGCGGCGACCGAGGCGCTGGGCGACGTGCTCAAGAACTGCCGCACGCTGGTGTGGAACGGGCCGATGGGCGCGTTCGAGACCCCGCCGTTCGACGTCGCCACCGTCGCGCTCGCCCGCACCGCCGCGGCGCTCACCGCCGATGGCTCGCTGGTGTCGGTCGCGGGCGGCGGCGACACCGTCGCCGCGCTCAACCAGGCCGGCGTCGCCGACCAGTTCAGCTTCGTCTCGACCGCCGGCGGTGCCTTCCTCGAATGGATGGAAGGCAAGGAACTCCCCGGCGTCGCCGCACTGGCACGCTGAAGGCTCACCAGCCCGCAACCGTACCCCCGCGCAGGCGGGGGTCCAGAGCGCCGAACGCGACGCTGCGTTGTCTGGCCCTGGACCCCCGCCTGCGCGGGGGTACTGCGTTTTTAACGTCCTAATGCCCAACATCCCGCTTGATCCCGCCGTCAACCGCGACTACCCGTTCAACACGTTAAACGAAGGGTAGCAGGTTGCTAGGGGTACGACTCGACACCGAACTGGAGGAGCGGCTCGCCAACGTCGCCCGGTCGCAGGGGCGCTCGAAGAGCGACATCGCGCGCGATGCCGTGCGCCGCTATGTCGAGTTGCACGACGAAGCCTTTCGCGCCGAAGCCCGCCGCCAGTCCGAACGCGCCGCCGCCCGCGACGACGGGGCCGACTGGGCGTTCTTCGACCGGGTGGAAGCGGAGGACGGCCGGTGGAGATAAGGCGCGGCATGATCGTGCTGGTCGAAGGCCCGGAGGGGCTGGCGGTCAAGCGCCGCCCGTTTTTGGTCGTGCAATCCGACCTGTTCAACGAAGCGCACGCATCGGCGACGCTGATCCCGATGACCAGCCTGACCGGCGGCGAGACGCTGTTCCGCGTCCCCTTCGCGCCGTCCGACACGACCGGCATCTCGGTCGAAAGCGAGGCGCAGGTCGACAAGATCAAGACGCTGCGTCGCAGCCGTATCGTGCGGGTGCTGGGGCAGGCGACCGCGACATCGATGGAGCAGGTGGACCAGGCGCTGCGGCGCTGGCTCGCGCTCTGACGCGCATTTTGAACGTACGGGGAGACGCCATGAATACCGCTGACATGACTGCGAAGATTGCCGACGGACAGGGTTTCATCGCCGCGCTCGACCAGAGCGGCGGTTCGACGCCCAAGGCGCTGAAGGGCTATGGCGTAGAGGATGGCGCGTGGAACTCGGACGAGGAAATGTTCGGCCTGATCCACGACATGCGCGCGCGCATCATCCTCTCGCCCACCTTCACGGGTGACAAGGTGATCGGCGCGATCCTGTTCGAACGCACCATGGACGGGCAGGCGGGCGGCAGGCCCGTGCCGCAGGCGCTGGCCGACAAGGGCGTCGTGCCGTTCCTCAAGATCGACAAGGGGCTCGAGGAAGAAGCCGACGGCGTACAGTTGATGAAGCCAATGCCGGAGCTTGACACGCTGCTGGCGCGCGCCGCGAAGCTCGGCATCTTCGGCACCAAGGAACGCTCGGTAATCAACCTCGCCAACGCCGAAGGCATCGCCGCGATCGTCGCGCAGCAGTTCGAGATCGCCGATCAGGTCCTTTCGCACGGCCTGATGCCGATCATCGAACCCGAAGTGAACATCAAGAGCGCCGAGCGCGCCGAGGCGGACCGGATCCTGCTCGACGAAACGCTGACGGCGCTCGACGCGATGACCGGCGACGACAAGGTCATGCTCAAGCTGTCGCTGCCGGCGAAGCCCGGCCTGTTCCAGCCGCTGGTCGACCATCCGCGCGTGCTGCGCGTCGTGGCGCTGTCGGGCGGGTTCAGCCGGACCGAGGCCTGCGCCGAACTGGCGAAGAACCCCGGCATCATCGCCAGCTTCAGCCGAGCGCTGCTGTCCGACCTGCGCCACCAGATGAGCGACGCCGATTTCGATCGGGCGCTGGGCGAGGCGATCGACGAGATCCACTGCGCCTCGACCGAGAAGTCGCTGATCGCGGCGTAACGCTTTCCTACAGACCGCCGGTCGTGACAAAAGGGCATCGGACGTTCGCGCGTTCGGTGCTCTTTGCCATCGTCACGATGATCGACGCGAAACCCGCACCCCGGGGAAAGGCGTTGCCGTTCGACGCGCCGCCCCACGTCGTTGTCCCGGACCTGATCGAGACCTCCGCGAAAGTCCTCGATCCGTACCCCGGCGAAGGCCGGGGTCCAGTTGGAAAGGCTTTTCCGTATCTTGCCAGTGGCCCCCCAACCGGGCCTCGGCCTTCGTGAGACCCTTGCATAAGTCTCGATTCCTCGCCTTCTCCCGTACCCCCGCGCAGGCGGGGGTCCAGGGTCACGAGCGCAAGCCGTTGTTATGCTTGGCTCTGGCCCCCCGCCTGCGCGGAGGTACGGTGCATTTTATGGATAGGTTCGAGACTTCTGCAGAGGTCTCGCCTTCGCTGGGGTACGGATTGGAGACTTTCGCAGAGGTCTCGACCTGATCCGGGGTCCCGCTTGTTCCACGGTTTCGAAGATGGCGGAATGCTGGCTCCGGTCCGAAGTAGCTCCGGAATGCGAATGTTTCGCAACAGTGCGCACAAAGCGTGGCTAGTGTGACTTTTGTGACCTTTGGCCCTCGCGCGCCCTTCCGTCGCTGCCGCCGCTGGGGCAGGGAGGTCCGATGACCCTGAACGAAGATCCGCTCGGCCCGCTGTCCCCCGATTTCGCGAAGCAGTTCGTCCGCGACGTGCGCCGGCCGCCCTGCCAGCTCTATCTGGTCTCGCCGCTCGACGTGACCGGGGCGTTCCCCGATCGGCTCGCGCGCGCGCTGGATGCCGGCCCGGTCGCCGCGTTCCAGTTTCGCGTGAAGGACATCGACCAGCATGCCGCCGCGCGACTGGCCGAGCCACTCCAGCGCATCTGCGCCGACCATGACGTCGCCTTCCTCGTCAACGACAGCATCAGCCTCGCCAAGCGCCTCGGTGCCGATGGCGTCCATCTGGGGCAGGACGATGGCGACCCGCGCGAGGCGCGCGACGTGCTCGGCCCCAATGCGCAGATCGGCGTGACCGCGCATGACAGCCGCCATCTGGCGATGGAGGCGGGCGAGGCCGGCGCGGATTACGTCGCCTTCGGAGCCTTCTATCCGACCACGACCAAGGATGTGCGCCACGTCCCCGAACCGGTCATCCTGTCATGGTGGTCGGCGCTGTTCGAACTGCCCAGCGTCGCGATCGGCGGGATCACGCCCGCCAACGCCGCGCCGCTGATCGCCGCGGGGGCCGATTTCCTCGCCGTATCGGGCGCGGTGTGGAACGGCGACGAGGCCGACGCGATCCGCGCGTTCGACGCGGTGCTCAAGGGCTAGGAAACTCTGCCCCGCCCGGTCGTTATCCAACCTCAACGATGTTTGGGGATTGGCGTATGAAGCGACTGGTATGGGCCGCACTTCTGGTTGGCGGCGTCGCGGCGGCACAGGCGCCCGCGCCACGACCGGCGTCCGCGATCGACGCGACGATCCTCCATGCGCAGGTGCTGCTCGACCGGCACGGCTTCACCACCGGCGTGATCGACGGCCGCAACAGCGCACTGTTCCGGCAGGCGCTGCGCGGGTTCCAGACCGCGCGCGACCTGCCGGTCACCGGTAAGCTCGACGCCGCGACGAAGCGCGCGCTGAACCCGGGGATGCGCCCGGCGACGGTCACGCTGACCCTGTCCGAACGCGCACTCGCCGGCCCGTACACCAACCCGATTCCGAAGGACTATGCCGACCAAGCGAAGCTGACGACGCTCGGCTATCGCTCGGCGCTCGAAAAGCTGGCCGAGATGTTCCACACCACCCCCGCCACGCTGGTCGCGCTGAACAGCCGCGAGACGATGTTGCGGCCCGGCACCCGCGTCGTGTTTCCGAACGTCCTGCCCACGTCGCGCAGCTATGCCGACAGCTGGTCGGGCGACTATCGCCAGACTCTGGCCAACCTGAACGTCGACGCGAACCAGCCACAGGCCGACCGCGTGGTGGTCGACAAGTCGGAGGGCTGGCTGCGCGCCTATGCCGGCGACAAGATTCTGGCTCAGTTCCCGGCGACCATGGGGTCGTCGCACGACCCGCTGCCGATCGGCGAATGGAAGATACAGGGCGTCGCGGCCAATCCCGACTGGCAGTATAATCCGGCGATCCTGCGCCATGCCGACAAGTCGGACAGCAAGGAGATCGTGCCGCCCGGCCCCAACAATCCGGTCGGCGTCGTATGGATTGACCTGTCGAAGGAGCATTACGGCATCCATGGCACGCCCGAGCCCGACAATATCGGCAAGACCGAAAGCAATGGCTGCATCCGCCTGACCAACTGGGACGCGGCGCGGCTGTCGCTGATGGTGAAGCCCGGCACGCCGGCGATCTTCCAGCCCTGAGGCAGCGGCGATGAACCGGATCGGCTGGGCGTTCCTTGCCCTGTTCCTGCTGGCGGCGGGACTGGTCGCGCTGCTGGTCGATTTCGGCAGCGCGCCTGCATCGCGCCCGCGCAGCCCCGCCGAAGCGCCGCCGCCTGCCGATCCGCTGCCGCCCGGCATGCTGACCCTGCCGGTCCGCGGCGTCGGCTGGTCCTACATCCGCGACAGCTATGGCGAGGAACGGGCAGGGGGAGAGCGGCGCCATACCGGCGTCGATATCATGGCCCCCGCCGGCATCCCGGTCGTCGCGGCGGCGCCGGGCACGGTCGAGAAGCTGTTCTACAGCGAGGGCGGCGGGGGCGTCACCGCCTATGTCCGCTCCCCCGACCGGCGGCTGTCCTATTACTACGCCCACCTCGCCGCCTATGCTCCGACCCTGCGCGAGGGTGCGCGGGTCCGCGCGGGCGATCCGATCGGCGCGGTCGGGGATACCGGCAATGCAGGGGCGGGCAATTTCCACCTGCATTTCGGGATCGAGCGGCTGAATCCCGACGAACCGTGGTATCGCGGCCGCGCGATCAACCCCTATCCCCTGCTTGCCCGCGGACGGTCGCAGCGGTAAGGGCGCAGCTTCGCTCTTTCCAACAGGTATGGTTCGTCATGAAGATCAGCGGCGTCGACATTCGCCCCGGCAACATCATCGAATATGAAGGCGGCATCTGGCGCGCGGTGAAGATCCAGCATACGCAGCCGGGCAAGGGCGGCGCCTATATGCAGGTCGAACTGAAGAACCTGCGCGACGGCCGCAAGAACAACGTCCGGTTCCGCTCCGCCGAAAGCGTCGAGCGAATCCGGCTGGATACCAAGGACTTCCAGTTCCTGTATCCCGAAGGCGACACGCTCGTGTTCATGGACAAGATCACCTACGATCAGGTGACGCTGCCCCGCGACCTGCTGGGCGATGCCGCCGCGTTCCTGCAGGACGGCATGGATGTCGTCATGGAAATGTACGACGAGGAAGCGATCAGCGTCCAGCTGCCCGACACGATCGAGGCGACGATCGTCGAGGCCGATGCGGTGGTGAAGGGCCAGACGGCATCGTCGTCCTACAAGCCCGCCGTGCTCGACAACGGCGTCCGCGTGATGGTCCCGCCGCATATCGCCGCAGGCGTGCGGATCGTGGTCGATGTGTATGAACAGACGTATGTCAGAAGGGCGGATTGAGGCGTAGCGGCCGGACGGAATAGCCACGCTATTCCGCCAAGCCGAAAGCCCGGCCGGCGCGCAACGCGCGACCGACGACGCGGGCTTCGCCCGCGGCGCTGCCCAGAGAAACTACAGGAACCAGAACATGTCCGCCCAGTCCGGCCTCATCACCGTCCTCGAACGCGCCGTCCGCAAGACCGGCCCGCGCCTGCGCCGCGACTTCGGCGAGGTCCAGCATCTCCAAGTCAGCCGCAAGGGGCCGGCGGACTTCGTGTCGCTGGCCGACAAGCGTGCCGAGGAGACGCTGGTCGACGAACTGCGCAAGGCGCGCCCCGACTGGGGCATGCTGCTGGAGGAAGGCGGCGAGATCGCCGGCGATCCCACCAAGCCGCGCTGGATCGTCGATCCGCTCGACGGCACCACCAACTTCCTGCACGGCATCCCGCATTTCGCGATCTCGGTCGCGGTCGAGGAGCCGAACGGCGCGGGCGGCAAGCCCGAAATCACCTGCGCGATGGTCTACAACCCGATCACCGACGAAGGCTTCTGGGCCGAAAAGGGCCGGGGGGCGTGGTTGCAGGGACAGCGGCTGCGCGTGTCGTCGCGTCGCGACCTGTCGGAAGCGCTGATCGCCACCGGCATCCCGTTCCTCGGCCATGGCAACTTCGCCGAATGGACCCGCATCTTCGGCGCGGTCGCGCCCGAGGTCGCCGGCATCCGCCGCTTCGGTTCGGCGGCGCTCGACCTCGCCTATGTCGCGGCGGGGCGTTTCGACGGCTTCTGGGAATCGGGGCTGAAGAAATGGGACATCGCCGCCGGCATCCTGCTGGTACGCGAGGCGGGCGGCTTCGTCACCGACTATCGCGGCGCCGACCGCGCCTATGAAAAGGGTGAGGTGCTGGCCAGCAACGAACAGATGCAGACCCGCCTGCACAAGCTGGTCGCCGGCTCGCTGCGCTGACCGACCGGGGTGACGGCACCGCGCCGCCCCCCCGTCCGGATCAGAAGTCGATCGTTTTCTGAAATTCGCCGACCAGCGAATCCCATGTCGCAAGGTTCGCCTGGAACAGCTTGGTCGGCAGGCCGCCATGGTCGAGGTCGACGTCCATCTCGATTCGCGGGTCCTTCTCGTCGTCGAGATAGGCGCGGGCAAAGCGATGGGTCGCGTTCCACGTGTTGATCGTGTCGAGCGTCACGCCCTTCTTCACGAACCCGGCATGGAACTGCACTGTCTTGCACGCCTTGTTCGCGGTGCAGTTGTAGAAATAGACCGAGAAGTCGACGCCCGCCGCGCCGCTCTTGACCAGCGGGTCGCCGCTATTGTCCTTGTCCAGCACCGCCCGGTAGCCGGCCTCGCGCAGCGCCGCGACCACCGTGTCGGGCCTGGTGGCGTCGACGTTCTGCGCCGCGGCCGGCTGCGCGACGATCGCGCCGGCGATGATGGCGGGTGTCGCCCAGATCCGCATCGATTTCCCCCTGTTCGGCGACCGCAGCATTCCCCGGCGGTCGGTCCGGGCGGAGCATAGCGCGGATGGTCGAGGAATTGCGAGTGATTCTCATCCTGTTCCGCCCTTGATGCCCCAACGGCATCGTCCTAAAGCCGGCTCCATTCATACCGCAACCGCGAGAGACCCCACCTTGGTCGACCTGTCGCAATATCTGCCGATCCTGATGTTCCTGGGCGTCGCCCTGGTGCTGTCGACGGCCTTCGTCGTGCTGCCGATGGTGGCGTCGCGTTTCACCGGCGCGCACAAGCCGACGCCGGAAAAGCTGACCGAATATGAATGCGGCTTTCCCGCGTTCGAGGATTCGCGCAGCCAGTACGACGTCCGCTTTTATCTGGTGGCGATCCTGTTCATCATCTTCGATCTCGAAGCGGCGTTCCTATATCCTTGGGCAGTCACGGTTTTCGACCTCGGCTGGACCGCGTGGATATCGATGATGATCTTCATCGGCGAACTGGCGCTGGGCCTCGTATATGCTTGGAAGATGGGAGCTCTCGAATGGGAGTAGAACTGACCACGCCGCCGCATGGCTTCGGCGCGGGGAACGCCGCCGGCGTGCCGGTGCAGGCGCCCGAACAGGGCTTCTTCAACGACCTGAACGGCGAGCTGACCGACAAGGGCTTTCTGGTCACCACGACCGAGGATCTGTTCACTTGGGCGCGCACGGGTTCACTGTGGTGGATGACCTTCGGTCTGGCGTGCTGTGCGGTCGAGATGATCCACGTCAACATGCCGCGCTACGACATGGAGCGCTTCGGCGCCGCCCCGCGCGCGTCCCCGCGCCAGTCGGACGTGATGATCGTCGCCGGCACGCTGTGCAACAAGATGGCCCCGGCGCTGCGTCGCGTGTACGACCAGATGTCGGAACCGAAATACGTGATTTCGATGGGCAGCTGCGCCAATGGCGGCGGCTATTACCATTATAGCTACAGCGTCGTGCGCGGCTGCGACCGCGTGGTCCCGGTCGACATCTATGTCCCCGGCTGCCCGCCGACCGCCGAGGCGCTGCTCTATGGCGTCATGCAGCTGCAACGGAAGATCCGCCGTTCGGGGAGCATCGAACGGTGAGGGCGCCTGCTCCCCGTTACGCGCCCAATGACGGCGTGATCGATGCGGCGACCGCGGCGCTGGGCGACATGCTGCTCGATGCGCAGGATCTGGTCGGCGAAGTCTCGCTCACCGTCGATCGCGACCGGCTGGTCACCGCCATGGAAGCGCTGCGCGACACGCCGGGCCTGAAGTACGAGATGCTGGCCGAAATTGCCGGCGTCGATTACCCCGAGCGGGCCGAGCGGTTCGACGTCGTCTACCACCTGCTGTCGATGACGCGGAACCACCGCATCCGCGTGCGCGTGACCACCGACGAGGAAGCGCCGGTGCCGTCGGTGACGGGTATCTGGTACAATGCCGGCTGGTTGGAGCGCGAGGTGTACGACATGTACGGCGTGCTGTTCACCGGCAACCCCGACCTGCGTCGTATCCTCACCGACTATGGATTTCGCGGCCATCCGCTGCGCAAGGACTTCCCGCTCTCCGGCTATGTCGAGATGCGTTATTCGGAAGAGGCCAAGCGCGTGGTCTATGAGCCGGTGCAGCTGGCGCAGGATTTCCGCACCTTCGACTTCATGAGCCCGTGGGAGGGCGCCGAATACGTCCTGCCCGGTGACGAGAAGGCGGCCGGGCCCAGGCCCGCCGTCGGTCAGGCACCCGGTGCGCAGTCGCCCGCGACGGCCGATCAGGTCAAGCGCGCGGATGATCGGAACAAGGACGTGACGGCGCAGGTCGACAAGCCGAAGGTGACCGAGAGTCCGGCCGATACCGGTGCCGGCAAGCCGCATCCCGGCAACCGGCCCGAATCGAAGCCGGTCGATCCCGACGTGCCGTCGCCCGATGCGGGCAAGCCGCCGGTGGAGGACAAGTAATGGCCGATTACGACCATCAGATCGACGCCGCCAACCCGACGCCCGGCGATGTCGAGATCCAGAACTACACGATCAATTTCGGTCCGCAGCACCCGGCGGCGCACGGCGTGCTGCGCCTCGTCACCGAACTGGACGGCGAGATCGTCGAGCGGATCGATCCGCATGTCGGCCTGCTCCACCGTGGCACCGAAAAGCTGATCGAGTACAAGACGTACACGCAGGCGCTGCCGTACATGGACCGGCTCGATTACTGTTCGCCGATGTGCATGGAGCACAGCTACGTCCTTGCGGTCGAAAAGCTGCTGGATATCGAGGTGCCGCTCCGCGCCCAGTATCTGCGCGTGTTCTTCGCCGAACTGACCCGCATCATGAACCACATGCTGAACCTGGGTTCGCACGTGATGGACGTGGGCGCGATGACGCCGAACCTGTGGATGTTCGAGCTGCGCGAAGACACGATGAACTTCTACGAACGGGCATCGGGTGCGCGGATGCATGCGAACTTCCTGCGCCCGGGCGGTATCCGGCAGGACGTGCCGCTCAAGCTGCTGACCGACATCGCCGAATGGCTCGATACCCGCCTGCCGCGGCTGTTCGGCGATGCCATCAGCCTGGTCGCGGAAAACCGCATCTTCAAGCAGCGCAACGTCGACATCGCGATCGTCAGCCGCGAGGATGCGGTGCGCTGGGGGTTCTCGGGGCCGATGATCCGCGGCGCGGGCATCCCGTGGGATATCCGCAAGGCCCAGCCTTATGACGCCTATGACCGGGTCGAGTTCGACGTGCCGGTCGGCACCCGCGGCGATTGCTACGACCGGTTCATGGTCCGCGTCGAGGAAGTCTGGCAGTCGGCACGCATCATGAAGCAGTGCCTGGCGCAGATGCCCGACGGACCGATCGCGTCGCTCGACCGCAAGGTCGTGCCGCCCAAGCGCGGCGAGATGAAGCAGTCGATGGAAGCGCTGATCCATCACTTCAAGCTGTACACCGAGGGCTATCACGTCCCCGCCGGCGAAGTATATGTGGCGACCGAAAGCCCCAAGGGCGAGTTCGGGATCTACATGGTGTCCGACGGCAGCAACAAGCCGTACCGGGTGAAGATCCGTCCGACGGCTTTCAGCCACCTGCAGGCGATGGACTTCATGACGAAGGGCCACATGCTCGCCGACATCACCGCCATCCTGGGGGCGATGGACATCGTGTTCGGGGAGTGCGACCGGTGAGCCGGCTCGATACCGTGACTGCGATGATGGAGCGCTACAACGCGCGCGACGCCGCGGGCTATGCTGCGTTCTTCGCCGACGACGGCTGCGAGGCGCAGTATCGCGGCGATGTTGTGCGCGACGGGCGCGCGGGCGTGGAGAGCGGGATGGCGGCGGTCTTCGCCGAATTTCCGCAGAACCATGCCGAAGTCCTGCAATCGTTCGAACTGGGCGAGCGGGTCGTGCTGCACGAACGCGTCCGCCGCTCGGCCGATGCCGCCCCGTTCGACGTGATGACCGTCTATTCGTTCAGCGGCGACAAGGTCGGCCGCGTGGAGTTCATTCGCTGATGGCCGACGCCCCCAACATCCCCGACGAAGCCGAGGTCCGCGCGCGCTGGGGCAATTTCACCTGGAATGCCGCGAACGCCGAACGGGCGCGCGAGATCGTCGCGCGCTATCCCGAAGGGCGCCAGCAGTCGTGCACCATCCCGTTTCTCGACCTGGCGCAGCGTCAGGTGGGTAGCGAAACGCAGACGCAGGGCTGGCTGCCGGTGCCGGTGATCGAGTTCATCGCGCGCGAACTGGGCATGGCCTATATGCGGGTGTACGAGGTCGCGACCTTCTACACGATGTTCAATCTCGCCCCGGTCGGCCGCTATCATGTGCAGGTCTGCGGCACGACGCCGTGCATGCTGCGCGGGTCGGACGACGTGTTCGCGGCGTGCAAGAACCGCGGGCTGATGAAGGGCAAGACCACGCCCGACGGCCTGTTCACGCTGACCGAGGTCGAATGCATGGGCAATTGCGCATCGGCGCCGATGGTCCAGATCAACGACGACAATTACGAGGACCTCGATTACGATCGCATGACCGTGATCCTCGAGGCGCTGTGCAAGGGCGAGACGCCGAAGCCCGGCACGCAGGAACCGGGCCGGCACACCGTCGAGCCGGTCGGCGAGCCGACCAATCTGGCGGCGATGATGACCGGGAACCACGACTACCGCCCCGAATGGGGTACGGCGCAGGGTTCGGTCGCATGAAGGCGCTGGGCAGCCTGTTGATCGCGGTGCTGGTCGGCATCGTCGTGCTGTGGATCGCGCTGGAACTGTTCGTCGGCGCGCTGAAGCTCGTCGGCGTCGCCATCGGCATCGCCGCGATGGTCGCCGTATATTTCATCGCCGAAAAGGCGATCGGGAAGGGACGATAAGGATGCTGGCCGACAAGGATCGCATCTTCACCAACGTGTACGGGTTCCAGCCGTGGAATCTCGACTCCGCCGTGATGCGCGGCGACTGGGACAATACCAGGGCGCTGTTGCAGCTGGGTCCCGACACGATCATCGACCGGATCAAGGCGTCGGGCCTGCGCGGTCGCGGCGGCGCGGGCTTCCCGACCGGGACCAAATGGTCGTTCATGCCGAAGGCGCCCAAGCCCGACCGGCCGAACTTCCTCGTCATCAACGCCGACGAATCCGAACCCGGTTCGTGCAAGGATCGCGAGATCATCCGCCACGATCCGCACAAGCTGATCGAGGGTGCGCTGGTCGCGGGTTTCGCGATGCGCGCGCGCGCGGCGTACATCTACATCCGCGGCGAATATATCCGCGAGGCGGAGACGCTGTTCGCGGCGATCGCCGAAGCCTATGCCAAGGGGTTGCTCGGCAAGAACGCCTGCGGCTCGGGCTATGACTTCGATGTGTTCGCGCATCGCGGCGCGGGCGCGTATATCTGCGGTGAAGAAACCGCGATGCTCGAAAGCCTTGAGGGCAAGAAGGGCCAGCCGCGGTTGAAGCCGCCGTTCCCGGCGGGCGCGGGCCTCTATGGTTGCCCGACCACGGTCAACAACGTCGAATCGATCGCGGTCGTGCCGACGATCCTGCGCCGCAGCCCGGAATGGTTCGCCAGCTTTGGCAACGAGAACAACAAGGGCACCAAGCTCTTCCAGATCAGCGGGCACGTGAACCGGCCCTGCGTGGTCGAGGAAGCGATGAGCATCCCGTTCCGCGAGCTGATCGAGAAGCATTGCGGCGGCATTCGCGGTGGCTGGGACAACCTGCTGTGCGTCATCCCCGGCGGATCGTCGGTGCCGCTGGTGAAGGCGGAGCACATCATCGACGCGCCGATGGACTTCGACGGGTTGAAGGCGGTCGGTTCGGGCCTCGGCACCGCGGCGGTCATCGTCATGGACAAGTCGACCGACGTCGTCCGTGCGATCAGCCGGCTGTCGTACTTCTACAAGCATGAGAGCTGCGGCCAGTGCACGCCGTGCCGCGAGGGCACCGGCTGGATGTGGCGGGTGATGGAGCGGCTGCGCACGGGCGATGCCGATATCTCCGAGATCGACACGCTGCATCAGGTGACGAAGCAGGTCGAAGGCCACACCATCTGCGCGCTGGGCGACGCGGCGGCGTGGCCGATCCAGGGCCTCATCAAGAATTTCCGTCCCGAGATCGAACGACGCATCCATGAGAAGCGTGGCGGCGGTGCGTCGTCGATGCAGGAGGCTGCGGAATGATGTTCGCCGCGGTTCTGCTTACGGCTGCGCTTGCCGGCGGTCAGCCGGATCGTGACGGCATGCGCCCGGTAAAGACGGCTGAAGCGAACCGGACCATGCAGATGTTTGCTGACTGCGTGGTCGCGCGATCGAGCGACCGGGCGAAGGTCGATACGCTGCTGCGCCAACCCAGTGACGGACCGGGCCTGAACGCTGCGGGAATGGCGCTGGTGCGTGGCGAGTGCATGCCAAGGGCGTTGGCGAAGACCGAAATGCGGATGCCGCCGACTCTGATGCGGGCGGCGCTGTTCGACGCGCGTTATCGCCGGGAGTTCGGCAAGCGGAGTGTCGATCTCGGCAATGTCGCACCGCTCGTTGTTGCGTCCGAATTCGACGGGGCGCCGAGCCCGGTCGATACCTACAGCCGGCGGTTGGGCGATTGCGTTGCGCGCCGCGAGCCTGCCGGTGCCCGCGCCTTCATCCTCAGTCGCGCGAACAGCGACGCAGAGAACGCAGCGGTCAATACCTTGCGTCCCGCGCTGGCGGAATGCGTCAGCAAGGACAACACGTTGCGTCTGAGCCGCCCGATGGTGCGCGGCATCGTGGGCGAGGCACTGTACAAACTATCGCTGGCCGCTTCCGCAAATGCGGGCGGCAATGCAGGAACGAAGAACTGATGCCCAAGGTCAAAGTCGATGGGATAGAGGTCGAGGTACCGCAGGGTGCCACCGTCCTCCAGGCATGCGAAGCCGCGGGCAAGGAAATCCCGCGCTTCTGCTATCACGAGCGGCTGTCGATCGCCGGCAATTGCCGGATGTGTCTGGTCGAGGTGAAGCCGGGGCCGCCCAAGCCGCAGGCATCGTGCGCGCTGCCCGCCGCCGACAATCAGGAAATCCGCACCGACAGCGCGATGGTGAAGGCCGCGCGCGAAGGCGTTATGGAGTTCTTGCTCATCAACCACCCGCTCGACTGCCCGATCTGCGATCAGGGCGGCGAGTGCGACTTGCAGGACCAGTCGATCGCCTATGGTCGCGGCTCGTCGCGCTATGACGAGAACAAGCGCGCCGTCACCGAGAAATATATGGGTCCGATCGTCAAGACGGTCATGACCCGCTGCATCCAGTGCACGCGCTGCATCCGTTTCGCGGAGGAAGTCGCGGGCGTGGAAGAGATCGGCGCGATCTATCGCGGCGAGAACATGCAGATCACGTCGTACCTCGAACAGGCGGTGACGAGCGAACTGTCGGGCAATGTCGTCGACCTTTGCCCGGTGGGGGCGCTGACGTCGAAGCCCTATGCGTTCGAAGCGCGTCCGTGGGAGCTCAAGAAGACGCTCGCGATCGACGTGATGGACGCGGTCGGCACCAATATCCGCCTCGACAGCCGCGGTCGGCAGGTGCTGCGCTGCGTGCCGCGCATCAACGAGGACGTGAACGAGGAATGGGCGCACGACAAGACGCGCCACGCCGTCGACGGTCTCGTCCGTCGTCGCCTCGACAGGCCCTATGTCCGCAAGGACGGCAAGCTGGTCGCGGCCGACTGGGACGAGGCGTTCGCGGCAATCGCGGCAGTTGGCGCCGGTAGCTCGGTCGCGGCGATCGCCGGCGACCTGCTCGATTGCGAGACGATGTTCGCCGCAAAGGCACTGGTGAACGCGCTCGGCTCGTCGCTGCTCGAAGGGCGGCAGACGGGCATGGCGTACGACGTCACCAATCTGGGCGCGGTCGCGTTCAATTCGACGATCGCCGGGGTGGAGGACGCCGATGCGATCCTGCTGGTCGGCACCGACCTGCGCCACGAAGCACCGCTGATCAACACCCGCGTCCGCAAGGCGATCAAGAAGGGTGCGCGCGTCTTCGCGATCGGGCCGCAGGTCGACCTGACCTACAAGGTCGAATGGCTGGGCGACGACCTCGGCCTGCTCGGCGGATTGCCGGATCGCGCGGCCGAGGCGATGGACGCTGCCAGGCGGCCGATGGTCATCGTCGGTCCGGGCGCGCTCAAGGACGGCCATGGCGCCGCGCTGAAGCTGGCGCAGGACGGCAATCTCGTCCGCACGCTGGAGGACGGTACGCAGTGGAACGGCTTTAACGTCGTACACTTGGCAGCTGCCCGCATGGGTGCGCTGATGCTCGGCTATGCGCAGGCGGGCGGCATCGCCGACATCGTCGCGGCGAATCCGAAGCTGGTATTCTTCCTCGGCGCGGACGAGGTCGATTTCGCGAAGTTCGCCGGTGCGACCAAGGTGTATGTCGGCCATCATGGCGACAAGGGTGCGGCGGCCGCCGACATCGTGCTGCCGGGCGCCAGCTATGCCGAAAAGGCCGGGACCTATGTCAACCTCGAAGGGCGCGTGCAGCGCGGCGATCGTGCGGTGTTTCCGCCAGGCGACGCGCGCGAGGACTGGACGATCTTCCGCGCGCTTGGCGAAGTGCTGGGCGTGACGCTACCGTTCGACGACTTCGCAGGCATGCGCCGGGCGATGGCGGCGGCGGTGCCTGACCTGGGTCGCGAAGGACTGGTGCGGTTTGACTGGAACCCGCCGGCACTCGACGCTAAGGGGGCGGGCGCGGTGACCTATCCGGTTGCCGACTTCTACCTGACCAACGCGATTTGCCGGGCGAGCCCGACGATGCAGCGTTGTTCGGCCGAACTTGTCCATGGCCAGGATTTCGCGGAGGCCGCCGAGTGACCTCGTTCTTCGAAACTACCGTCGGTCTGCCGTACGGCGTAGCGTGGACCGTCGCGACGCTGGTCGGCATCCTCGTCATCGCACTGCCGCTGATGCTGGCGGTGGCGATGATTATCTATGCCGATCGCAAGATCTGGGCGGCGATGGCGCTGCGCCGGGGGCCGAACGTCGTCGGTCCGCTGGGCCTGCTTCAGTCGTTCGCCGACGGCCTGAAGGTATTCCTTCAGGAAACGATCGTGCCGTCGTCGGCCAATCGCGGGCTGTTCCTGCTGGCGCCGATCATCACCTTCACCGTCGCGCTGATCGTGTGGGCGGTGATCCCGTTCGACGTCGGCGTGGTGGTGGCGGACATCAATGTCGGCCTGCTCTACATCCTCGCGGCGTCGTCGCTCGGCGTGTATGGCGTCATCATCTCGGGCTGGGCGTCCAACTCGAAATACCCCTTCTACTCGGCGCTGCGTGCGGCCGCGCAGATGGTGTCCTACGAAGTCGCGATCGGTTTCGTGCTGATCTCGGTCGTGCTGTGGGCCGGGTCGTTCAACCTGACGACGATCGTGCTCGAACAGCGCGCGCATATCTTCGGCTTCCTCAACGGGTTCGGCTTTAACCCGCTGCTGTTCCCGATGGCGGTGGTGTTCCTGATCTCGTCGCTCGCCGAAACCGCGCGTGCGCCGTTCGATCTGACCGAGGCGGAATCGGAACTGGTCGCGGGTTATCAGACCGAATATTCGTCGATGGCCTTCGCGCTGTTCTGGCTCGGCGAATATGCCAACGTCATCCTGATGTGCGCGCTCAACGCGCTGCTTTTCTGGGGTGGCTGGCTGCCGATCGTCGACTGGGCGCCGCTGTACTTCATTCCGGGGATCATCTGGTTCCTCGTGAAGACCTTCGCGTTCTTCTTCATCTTCAGCTGGATCAAGGCGACGGTGCCGCGCTACCGCTACGACCAGCTGATGCGGCTGGGCTGGAAGATATTCCTGCCGCTGTCACTGACCTTCGTCTTCCTCATCTCCGGTTATCTGATGATCGACCGTGTAGGATTGCCGTCATGAGTATCGCCCAGACCATTCGATCGTTCACCCTGTGGGAGTTCGTGAAGGCCCATGCGCTGACGCTGCGGTACTTCTTCAAGGCCAAGGCGACGATCAACTACCCCTATGAGAAGAACCCGATCTCGCCCCGATTTCGCGGCGAGCACGCGTTGCGCCGCTATCCCAATGGCGAGGAGCGCTGCATCGCGTGCAAGCTTTGCGAGGCGGTGTGTCCGGCGCTGGCGATCACGATCGAGGCCGAACCGCGCGAGGACGGCAGCCGCCGCACCACGCGCTACGACATCGACATGACCAAGTGCATCTATTGCGGGTTGTGCCAGGAAGCATGTCCGGTGGATGCGATCGTCGAGGGGCCGAATTTCGAGTTCGCGACCGAAACGCGCGAAGAGCTGATCTATCACAAGGACAAGCTGCTCGCGAACGGTGACCGCTGGGAACGCGCGATCGCCGCGAACCTTGCGAGCGACGCGCCCTACCGGTAATGGCGCGCATGTTCCGTACCGGCGGGGGCCCTATGCTCCGCTTCGCCGGCCAATCGATTAGCGTATCGTCCCGCACACGCATGCGGGGCGGGCAGGGGGAAGAGCAGCGCTCGTGATCCAGACACTCGCCTTCTATCTGTTCGCCACGATCGTGGTGGCATCGGCCGCGCTGACGATCACGTCGCGCAATCCGGTCCATTCGGTACTGTGGCTGATCCTCGCCTTCTTCAACGCCGCGGGCCTGATGGTGCTGTGCGGCGCCGAGTTCATCGCGATGCTGCTGGTCATCGTCTATGTCGGCGCGGTCGCGGTGCTGTTCCTGTTCGTGGTCATGATGCTCGACATCGACTTCACCGAGTTGCGCGCCGGGTTCGTCCGCTACTTGCCTGCCGGCCTGGCGCTGGCGGTGCTGCTCGCGGTCGAGCTGATCGTCGGCACCTATGCGTGGACGACGGGCCGGATCGACATGGCGAAGCGGATCGCGCCGACCGACGTCGTGATGCCGAATATCGAGGCGATCGGGCAGCTGCTCTATTCGCGCTACCTCTACGTCTTCGAAGGCGTCGGGCTGGTCCTGCTGGTCGCGATGATCGGAGCGATCGTGCTGACCCAGCGCAAGCGCGCGGATGCGAAGGCGCAGAACATCAACCGCCAGATCAATCGCCGCGCCAAGGATGCGATCCGTAACGTCAATCAGCCAATCGGGCAGGGGGTCGAGCTGTGATCGGACTGACGCATTACCTGGTCGTAGCGGCGATCCTGTTCACGCTGGGCGTGCTCGGCATCTTCCTCAACCGGAAGAACCTGATCGTCATCCTGATGTCGATCGAGCTGATCCTGCTGGCGGTGAACATCAATTTCGTCGCGTTCTCGGCGCAGCTGGGCGACATGGTCGGCCAGATCTTCGCGATGTTCGTGCTGGCGGTGGCCGCCGGCGAGAGCGCGATCGGGCTGGCCATCATGGTCATCTATTTCCGTGGTCGCGGTTCCATCGCGGTCGACGACGTCAACCGGATGAAGGGGTGATGCCGGTGGCTTTTCGGGTTTCGGGGGTGCTCGCGTGAGCGCCATCCATATCGTCGTGTTCCTGCCGCTGCTGGCGTCGATCGTCGCGGGGCTGGCGAACCGCGCGTTCGGCATTGCCGTGCCGAAGATCATCACTACTGCGGGTCTGCTGCTTGCGGCGGGGCTGTCGTGGTCGATCTTCATCCCGTTCCTGACCGGGACGGCGCAGGCCAATGTCGCGCCGGTGTCGACGTGGATCCTGTCGGGCGGCATGGATATCGCGTGGGAACTGCGCGTCGACGCGCTGACCGCGGTCATGCTGGTCGTCATCACCAGCGTCTCGGCGCTCGTCCACCTCTATAGCTGGGGCTATATGAGCGAGGACCCCGACCAGCCGCGCTTCTTCAGCTATCTGTCGCTGTTCACCTTCGCGATGCTGATGCTCGTTACCGCGAACAATCTGGTACAGATGTTCTTCGGCTGGGAAGGCGTCGGGCTCGCGTCCTATCTGCTGATCGGTTTCTGGTTCAAGAAACCCTCGGCCAACGCTGCCGCGATCAAGGCGTTCGTGGTCAACCGCGTCGGCGATCTCGGCTTCATGCTCGGCATCTTCGGCACTTATCTCGTGTTCGGAACGATCTCGATCCCGGCGATCCTCGAAGCCGCGCCGACGATGGCCGGTTCGACCATCGGCTTCCTGTGGTTCCGGGCCGACACGATGACCGTGCTGTGCCTGCTGCTGTTCGTCGGCGCGATGGGCAAGTCGGCGCAGCTCGGCCTGCACACGTGGTTGCCCGACGCGATGGAGGGTCCGACCCCGGTGTCGGCGCTGATCCATGCCGCGACGATGGTGACTGCCGGCGTGTTCATGGTGTGTCGCCTGTCGCCGATGTTCGAAACCTCGCCGACCGCATTGGCGGTGGTGACCGCCGTCGGCGCCGCGACCTGCCTGTTCGCCGCGACGATCGGGCTGGTGCAGACCGACATCAAGCGGGTCATCGCCTATTCGACCTGTTCGCAGCTCGGCTACATGTTCTTTGCGGCCGGCGTCGGCGCCTATGGCACGGCGATGTTCCACTTGTTCACCCACGCCTTCTTCAAGGCGCTGCTGTTCCTGGGTGCCGGGTCGGTCATCCACGCGATGCACCATGAACAGGACATGCGGTTTTACGGCGGCCTGCGGAAGCATATTCCGATCACCTTCTGGGCGATGATGGCGGGTACGCTGGCTATCACCGGTGTCGGGATCTACTGGCTGCACGCGGGTTTCGCCGGCTTCCATTCGAAGGACGCGATCCTCGAGGCGGCCTGGGCCGCGGGGCCGCGTGGCTATGGCGCCTTCTATGTCGGTACCTTCGCGGCGTTGCTGACCAGCTTCTATTCGTGGCGGCTGATGTTCCTCACCTTCTTCGGCGCGCCGCGCTGGGCTGGGTCGGAGCATATCCAGCATGCGGTGCACGATGCGCACGGGCATCACGGGGCTGACGACCATGCCCATGACGCGCATCCGGCGGCGGAAGATGCGGGCCATGCCCCGTCGACGCATGACGCTCATGCGAGCGATGTAGCCGAAGGCACGGCAGGCTATCACCCGCATGAAAGCCCGCTCGTCATGTTGATCCCGCTGATCGTGCTGACGGTCGGGGCGGTGGCCGCAGGCTATGTCTTCAACCACTGGTTCATCGGCGGCGATGCGGGTGAAGGCTTCTGGAAAGGCAGCCTGTTCTACAACGAGCATCTGATGCATGCGATGCACGACGTGCCGTTGCTCGTGAAGCTGGCGGCGACGATCGTCATGCTGGTCGGTCTGATCAGCGCGCTCTACGTCTACATTCTTCGTCCGGGCACGGCGGCGGCGATTGCGGACACGTTCCGCGTGCTGCACAGCTTCCTGCTCAACAAATGGTATTTCGACGAGCTGTATCACCTGATCTTCGTCCGTCCGGCGTTCGCGCTGGGCCGCTTCTTCTGGAAGCGTGGCGACGAACAGACGATCAACCGCTTCGGCCCGGACGGGTCGGCGGCGCTGGTCGGCCTGTCGAGCCGTCTCGCGGTGCGGATGCAGACCGGCTATCTCTACACCTATGCCTTCGTCATGCTGATCGGCCTGACGGCGGCGGTTACCTGGGCGATCGCGTCGTGACGCGCGGTTTCACGCAAATGGTTCGGGGGAATAACTCGTGAACGGCTTCCCGATCCTGTCGGTGATGCTGCTGGTGCCGGCGGCCGCAGCGGTGCTGTGCCTGTTCGTATCGGCGAATGGCGCGCGCTGGACGGCGCTCGCCGCCACGCTGGTCAACTTCGCGCTCGGCGTGCTGCTCTGGGCCAGTTTCGACGTGGGCGGCGCGCAGTGGCAGTTCGTCGAGGCGCCCGCGCTCGGCGACTTCGGCGTGTTCCGCTATGCGCTGGGCATCGACGGTTTCGCGCTGATGCTCATCATGCTCAGCGTCTTCCTGATGCCGATCTGCATCGGGGCGTCGTGGAAGTCGGTGACGAACCGCGTGCCCGAATACATGGCGCTGTTCCTCAGCGTCGAAGTGCTGATGATCGGCACGTTTGCGGCGCAGGACCTGCTGCTGTTCTACATGTTCTTCGAAGCCGGCCTGATCCCGATGTACCTCATCATCGGCATCTGGGGCGGCGCGAACCGCATCTACGCGTCGTACAAGTTCTTCCTCTATACGCTGCTCGGCTCGCTGCTCATGCTGATCGCGATGATCTACATGATCCAGACGACGGGCACGTCGGACATCCCGACGCTGATGGCGTACGACTTCCCGGCGCATGTCCAGACGTGGCTGTGGCTGGCATTCTTCGCATCGTTCGCGGTCAAGATGCCGATGTGGCCGGTTCACACCTGGTTGCCCGACGCGCACGTGCAGGCGCCGACCGCGGGTTCGGTGATCCTGGCGGGCGTGCTGCTGAAACTGGGTGGCTACGGCTTCCTGCGCTTCTCGATCCCGATGTTTCCGGAAGCGTCGGGCCAGTTCACCTGGCTGATCCTGACGCTGTCGGCGGTGGCGGTCGTCTACACCTCGCTCGTCGCGCTGGTGCAGTCGGACATGAAGAAGCTGATCGCCTATTCGTCGGTCGCGCATATGGCGATCGTCACGATCGGTCTGTTCGCTTTCAACCAGCAGGGGATCGAGGGCGCGATGATCGTGATGCTCAGCCACGGGCTGGTGTCGGGCGCGCTGTTCCTGTGCGTCGGCATCATCTACGACCGGCTGCACACCCGCGAGATCGCGCGCTATGGCGGTCTGGCGATCAACATGCCGCGCTACGCCGTGTTCTTTCTGCTGTTCACCATGGCGTCGATCGGCCTGCCGGGCACGTCGGGTTTCGTCGGCGAGTTCCTGAGCCTCGCCGGCACCTATCGCGTGTCGACCTGGGCGGCGCTGATCTGCACCACCGGCATCATCCTCGGGGCGGCCTATTCGCTGTACCTCTATCGCCGGATCGCGCTGGGCGACCTCGTCCATGACGATGTGAAGGCGATGCCCGACGTGTCGGGTCGCGAATTGGCGCTGCTGGCACCGATCGCGGCGGTGGTGTTGTGGATGGGCGTTTACCCTGAAAGCTTCCTCGCACCGATGCGCGGCGACGTGGCACTGCTGATCGCGCGGATCGAGCGGGCGGCACCGGTATCGGATTCACGACCGACCCCGGGCAACCCGGCGGCGGCAGCGGCGAAAGCCGCGGAACATGGGACGGGCGCAGCAGCGGCGCACGGGGAATCGCACTGATGAGCTACGCCGAACAACTTTCGATGACCCTGCCCGAGCTGGTGCTCGCGGTCGGGGCGATCGTCCTGATGCTGGTATCGGCATGGGGCAAGCAGGCGGCGACGCGCGGTGTCAGCATCGCGGCGGTGTTCGTACTGGCGGGCGCCGCGGTGGCGCTGGTCGGCAACGGGTCGTCGGGCGGTACCGCGTTCGGCGGGATGTACCGCGCCGATGCCTTTGCGGCGTTCGCCAAGATACTGATCTATCTGGCCTCCGCCGTGGCGATCATCATCGCGCCGCGTTTCTTCGAACGCACCAGCGGGGACGACCTCAAGCCCGAATATCCGGTGCTGATCCTGTTGTCGGCGTGCGGCATGGGCATGATGGTGTCGGCCTCCGACCTGCTGCTGCTCTATGTCGGCCTCGAACTGCAGAGCCTTGCCGCATACGTGCTTGCCAGCTTCATGCGCCGCGACACCCGGTCGGCGGAGGCGGGCCTCAAATATTTCGTGCTGGGCGCGCTGGCGTCGGGCATCCTGCTCTACGGCATCAGCCTGGTGTACGGCTTTGCCGGTACGACGCTGTTCAGCGACATCGCGATCGCCTATTCCGGGCCGCGCAACCTGGGCCTGCTGTTCGGGCTGGTATTTGTGTTCGCCGGGCTGGCGTTCAAGCTGGCGGCCGTGCCGTTCCACATGTGGACCCCCGACGTCTATGAAGGCGCACCGACCCCGGTGACCGCGTTCTTCGCGTCGGCCCCCAAGGTCGCGGCGATGGCGATGGCACTGCGCGTCGCGGTCGAGGCGATGGGCCCGGCGGTCCTCGAATGGCGCCAGATCGTGATCTTCGCGGCATTGGCGTCGATCGTGCTCGGTGCGGTCGGGGCGATCGGGCAGCGGAACATCAAGCGGCTGCTCGCCTATTCGTCGATCAACAATGTCGGTTTCGCGCTGGTCGGTCTCGCTGCCGGTTCGGCGCAGGGTGTCGCCGGCGTGCTCTTCTACCTCGCGGTCTATATTGTGATGACGCTGGGATCGTTCCTGATCGTTCTCCAGATGCGGGGCGAGGACGGGCAGCCGGTCGAGGACGTCGCCAGCCTGTCGGGGCTGTCGCGCAGTCGTCCGGCACTGGCGCTGGCGCTGGCGATCTTTATGTTCTCGCTCGCCGGTATCCCGCCGCTGTTCGGTTTCTGGGCGAAGTACGCGGTGTTCGACGCGGCGGTGCAGGCGGGGCTGTTGCCGCTGGCGGTGATCGGTATCGCGGCGTCGACGATCGGCGCCTATTATTACCTGCGCGTCGTCAAGACGATGTACTTCGACGAACCCGCCGCACCGTTCGGTCGTGAACCGGCGATGGTGGAGGGCGGACTGACGCTGGCCGCGGCGATCGTGATCTCGCCGGTCAGCCTGTTCCTGATCGCGCCGCTGTCGGCATGGTCGCTGACCGCAGCACGGGCGCTGTTCTGACGGTTCGCGTCGTCGGCGAGACCGGGTCGACCAATGCCGACCTGCTCGCCGCTGCCGAAGCGGGTGCCGAGGAAGGGCTGTGGCTGCGTGCCGAACGGCAGATCGCCGGGCGCGGCAGACTGGGGCGCAGCTGGTCAGATGGCCGGGGCAACCTGTTCGCCAGCACGATCGTCCGCTTGCAACCGGACGATCCGCTGGCGCCGACGCTGACGCTGGTCGCGGCGGTCGCGCTGGCGGAAGCCGTCGCGAGCGTCGCGCCCGCCCGGGTGACGATCAAATGGCCGAACGACCTGCTGATCGGTGGCGCCAAGTTGTCGGGCATCCTGCTGGAACGTGGCGGCGGCAATGCGGTGGTGATCGGCTTCGGTGTCAACCTGGCGTCGCACCCCGGTCTGGCCGACCGGCCGACCACCAGTCTGCACGCGCAGGGGATCGATGTGACGCCGGGGGCGATGCTCGACCGACTGCGCGCGCGGTTCGCGGCATGGCTGACCGTCTGGCGACGGCATGACCTGTCGGCAATCCGGACCGCATGGGAAGCGCTGGCGCATCCGCGGGGCACGCCGCTGCGCGTGCGGTTGCCCGATGGGGGCGAGCGGGAGGGCGCGTTCGACGGGCTGGATGTCAGCGGCGCGCTGCGATTGTGGGTCCGCGAGGACGCGGTGCTGCTGGTTCACGCCGGTGACGTCTTTGCGTGACGTTGCCGATCCGGACGCAGCCCGCTACAGGCGGCGCTTGTCGTTGCTGTCCTTAGCCTCTAGCGAGATGCGAGACGTGCCGTTCGGGCGCGGCGGGGAAGGTCGATGCTGCTAGCGATCGATGCCGGCAATACCAATATCGTGTTCGCGCTGGTCGATGGCGAGGCGATCGTCGCGCGCTGGCGCATCGCGACCGACCCGCGCCGGACCGCCGACGAATATGCGGTATGGCTCAGCCAGCTGCTGGCGCTTGACGGGCGCGACCGTTCGGTCGTGACCGCCGTCATCATCGGCACGGTCGTACCGCGCGCGCTCCACAACCTCGAAGTGCTGGCGGTCAAGTATTTCGGGGTCGAGGCATCGGTCGCGGGGCGCGGCGCGGCCGGGTTCGGCATCGCGCTGGACGTCGAGGAACCGCACGCGGTCGGCGCCGACCGCGCGCTGAACGCGATCGCGGCCCATGCCGCTCATGCCGGCGACCTGATCGTCGTCGATTTCGGCACGGCGGCGACCTTCGACGTCGTCGACTATACCGGGGCGTACAAGGGCGGTATCATCGCGCCGGGCATCAACCTGTCGCTCGACGCGCTGGTGACGGCGGCGGCTAAGCTGCCGCGCATCGCGATCGAGGCGCCGGCATCGACTAGCGTCATCGGCCGCAATACCGCGGACCAGATGCATATCGGCATCTATTGGGGCTATATCGCGATGATCGAGGGGCTGGTCGCGCGGATGAAGGCGGAAATCGGCCGCCCCGTCCATGTGATCGCCACCGGCGGGCTCGCGATCCTCTTCGAAAAACATACGCAGGTGTTCGATTCGATCGAACAGGACCTGACCATCACGGGACTGGCGATGCTGTGGCGCCGCACCCATATCACTACAGCAACGTAACGAAGCAAACCGAACCCGCGAATGGGCGCGGGCATTGAAAGAGATTGAGTGACACCAAAGAAAGAACTGCTCTTCGTCGCACTCGGCGGATCGGGCGAGATCGGCATGAACGTCAACCTGTACGGCACCGCCGGCAAATGGCTGATGATCGATTGCGGCGTGACCTTTGCCGACCCGGCCTATCCCGGGATCGACGTGATGCTGCCCGACGTCCAATTCATCGAGGAACGCGGCGACCAGCTGCTGGGCATCGTCATCACCCATGGGCATGAAGACCATATCGGCGCCTTGCCGTATCTGGCCGCCGATCTGGGCGTGCCGATCTATGCGACGCCGTTCACCGCCGGGCTGATCCGCGGCAAGCTGGACGAGGAAGGCATCGCCGACCGCGTGAAGCTGAAGATAGTGCAGCTGGGCGGCGATATCACCGTCGGGCCGTTCGGCGTGAAGTTCGTGCCGATGGCGCATTCGATCCCCGAATCGACCTCGCTCGTCATCTCGACGCCGCATGGCAAGGTGTTCCATTCGGGCGACTGGAAGCTCGACCCGCAGCCGATGGTCGCGACCCCGGCCACACCGGCGGAACTGACCGCGATCGGCGACGAGGGCATCCTTGCGCTCGTGTGCGATTCGACCAACGTCTTCAATACCGAGGCGTCGGGGTCGGAAGCCGATGTACGCAAGGGGCTGTTCGAACAGATCGCCTCGGCCGAAGGGCGGCGGGTGATGGTCACCAGCTTCGCATCGAACGCGGCGCGGCTGCACACGCTGGGCGAGGTCGCACGCGACACCAACCGCAAGGTATGCGTGGCGGGCCGCTCGCTCGACCGCATCCTGAAGGTCGCCAAGGCTACCGGCTATCTCAAGGAATTCCCGCAGACGGTCGATTTCGACACCGCGATGCGCCTGCCGCGCGATCAGGTGCTGATTATCGCGACTGGCGGACAGGGGGAGGCGCGCGCCGCGCTCGCCCGCATCGCCAATCGCGAACATCAGCTGAGCCTCGAATCGGGCGACCGGGTGATCTTCTCGTCGAAGCAGATTCCGGGCAACGAAGTCGCGATCGGCCGCATCCAGAACCAGCTGGCAGCCGCGGGGATCGAGATGATCACCGATCGGCAGGCGCATGTCCATGTGTCCGGTCACCCGGGACGGCCGGAACTGGCCAAGCTCTATGGCTGGCTTCGACCGAAGGTGCTGATGCCGGTGCATGGCGAGATGCGGCATTTGATGGAACATGCCCGTTTCGCGCTGTCGCAGGGGATCAAGCAGACGCTGGTCCAGACCAACGGCGACATCGTCCGTCTGGCGCCGGGCAATCCGGTGAAGGTCGGCAATGCGGTCGTCGGTCGCCTTGCGCTCGACGGCGACGTCATCCTGCCGGCGGACGGCACGACGATCAACGAGCGGCGCAAGCTCGCGGCGTTCGGCCATATGTCGGTCGCCGTCGCGATCGACCGGCGCGGGCAGCTGATCGGCGAACCGCAGATCCGCGTACAGGGTGTGCCGGTGGAGGAGGATCGCGAGCCGTTCCTCGAGGAAGCGGTCGATGCCGCAGCCGAAGCGGTGGCGGCCAAGGGGCGCGAACGCGGCAAGCTGCCGGAGGCGATCCGCCTTGCCGTGCGCCGTGTCGCCACGCGCTGGACGGGCAAGAAGCCGGTCGTCGACGTCCTCATCATCCCGGCCTGACGACCGCCATGGCGTGGCAATCGGCACTGGCGATCTACCTGTTGTTCTGGGTGTTCGCGATGTTTCTGGTATTGCCGTTCGGGGTTCGCACGACACATGAAGCGGGCGAACCCCCGGTCCCCGGACAGGCCGACAGCGCGCCGTCCGGGTTCCGCTTCGGACGGATGGCGTGGCGCACGACGATCGTCGCCACCATCCTGTTCGCGCTGTTCTACCTGAACTTCGTCTTCGGGTGGGTGACGGCGGACATGCTCGATTTCTATCGCTGAGGGTGTGCGCTGGGCATCGGATCGCCTAGTAACCTAGAGCATTGAGCGTGAAGCAGGAATCATGGGTGATTCCGCTTGACGGGAAAGTGTGATTCACCTGGATGTGGAGGTGGATCATGGGTCGAGCGTATTCAGGCGATCTGCGGGACCGGATATCGGC
>NZ_JASCXF010000016.1:0-90871 GCF_030062225.1 Sphingomonas sp. 2R-10 | reverse complement strand
GACCTATGTCGGGCCGCCGGTCCTGGCGGTGTCCGAGCCCACGCCGTCGCCGATCGAGGCCGCGACGCCGGCCCCCGTCGCGACTCCGGTCGATGCCGCGCCGGTTGCCCGGGACGATGCGTTGCCGTGGTGGGTGTGGTTCCTCGGCGGGATCGCGGTTGCGAGCGTCGTCGCATTCCTGCTCGGACGCCGCCGTCGCCCGGCCGAGGCGGTCGTCGACGCGGATGCACCCGCACCGGTCGCGCCGGTGGTGGTCGCTCCCGAGCCGCCGCCGGTCGTCGTGCCGCCACCCGCGCCCATCGCGCCACCGCCCCCGGTCGCACCGCCGGTCCCGGTCGCGCCGACCGCCGGCCCATTCCTCGAATTCCAGCTCGCACCGCTGCGCGTCGGGACCGAGGGCGACCGCGCGCTGCTCGATTTCGACCTGACTGTCGGCAACCCGGCATCGGTCGCGGTCGACGAAGTGCGCATCGCCACGCTGCTCACCACCGCCAACGCCCGACAGGACGAACAGATCGCCGCCTTCTTCTCCGACAGCGAGAAGCGCGGGCTCGATCCCTTCGCGCTGGGCGCGGGCGAGCGGCGCCATCTGGAGGCGACGATGACGCTGCCACGGGCGGCGGTGAACGTCATCACCGCCAACGACCGGTCGTTCTTCGTGCCGATGATCGCGATCGATGCGCGCTATCGCTGGGCCGACGGCCGCGAATCGCGCACCACCGCCGCATTCATGGTCGGTCCGGCCGCGCCGCAGGGCAAACTCGCCCCGATCTTCATCGACCGCGGCGACCGGATGATCGACCGGCTCGACGTGCGGTTGCACGGGCAGGTCCGACGGACCTGACCGGACGGCTTCGGCTATTGTCGATTATCGATATATCGCCTAGCGTTCGGTCGGGCGAGGAGGGGAGCGGCATGGCGCGGCGAGACCGGATATTGCGATTCACCGTCGTCGTCCTGCGCGTGTTGCTGGTCCTCAACATCGCCTTCGCCACCGCGTTCCTGATCGCCGCGCTGGCCAGCGTCCCGCTCCATGACGTGCTCACGGCGCGCATCGCGGCGAAATATCCTGCGATCGACGTGGCGCAGGTCGTGACCGGCATCCGGGCATTGCTGCTGCTCGGCGTCGCCGCGTCGGTGCCGGCGCATGTCATCTTCTCGCGGCTGATCGCGGTGATCGGCACGGTGCTGGCGGGCGAAACCTTCGCCTCGCCCAATGCGCGCCGCGTGCGGCAGATCGGCTGGGCATTGCTCGCCATCCAGCTGCTCGACGTGCCGCTGCTGCTCATCACCCCCAACTTCACGGGCATGGGCGTGCGGGTCGACGGGTCGTCGATCTCGATCGGCGGATGGTTGTCGGTGCTGGTCGCCTTCGTGCTGGCACGGGTGTTCGCCGAAGGGGCCGCGCTGCGCGAGGATCTGGAGGGGACGGTCTGATGGCGGTGCTCGTCCGTCTCGACGAAGTGCTGCAGGCGCGGCGCATGACGCTGACCGAACTGGCACAGGCGGTCGACATCACGCTGGCGAACCTGTCGATCCTGAAGACCGGCAAGGCGCGCGCGATCCGCTTCACCACGCTCGACGCGATCTGCCGAGTGCTGGAATGCCAGCCGGGCGACATTCTGGTCCACGGGCCGGGCGAGGTCGCGGACGGCGAGGACTGAACCCGACGATCGCGGGCTTATCGTGGTGCGCGATCATCCCCGAAATCGTCGATGCCGACCTGCCCGTCGGGCGGGATCGCAAACCGGACCCGTTCGATACAGCCGCTGGCGCCGGTCGGTGACGGCGCCCGTCGTGCCGACCGGATTACCTGCGTCGCCTGCTGGCCGAACGCTTCTGCCGGTTCGCTGGCCAGCACGCGGGTGTTCCCGATCTCACCCCATGGCGCAACGTCGAACTGGATGACTGCCCATCCCTCGATCCGGCGATGGTTCCAGGCGGGTGGGTAGGTCAGGCGCGGCTGCTGCGCCCATGGCGCCGCGACACAATGCGGCGTCGCCCCGAACCGGGCTATGTCCGGAGCAGGCGGGGCGGCTATCCGCAGGGCTGCCCGCCAATAGGGGTACAGGCAGCCCTGACGCTTCCCTTCGGTAAAGCGCGACGCGGACACCGCCTTGCGCGCGGCGGCATCGAGCGGGACGTTACCGGTCCCGCCGATCGTCCGTACGTCGATGGGACGGCCCCGCGCGTCGAGGTCGTAGCCGGTCATCGACCATTGCCGTTCGCCCCGCGTACCGGGCAGTTTCGCGAAGTCGGGATAGGCCCGAAGCAGCACGGAGGGTCGGGGTTGGCGCAGGCAATCGGTGTCCGCCGACCGGATCCGGTGCCAGCCCTCCGTGGGGAGGGGGCCGCTGTTCGGGGTCAAGGAATATGCCATCAGATCGACGGGATCGGCTTGTGCCAGGGGTATCAGTTGCAGCTGATAATCGACGCGGCAATCCGTGCGCTCCGCGCCGGGTGCAAAGGTAGACGCGGCAAGCGCCGGGGCGATGTCGTCGCTGTTCGAAACGTAGGATGTGTCGGTCGTCCGGATGGACAGCGGACGTCCTTCGGCATCAATGCGAAACCGCAGGCTTGCGGAGCGTGTTTCGGCCGTGCCCCAGCGCAGCCCGGGCCGGACGGCGGCGAGCCGGACCGGATCGACGATGGTATCGCCGCATCGGACCGTTCCCGGTATCCACTTCGCCAATGATGGTGCGGACGGACCGGTTGCCGGAACGGGTGCGGTGTTCATCGCCAGTAGCAGCGCAAGGGAGCTGATCGACATGACGGGCAGGATGACCGCCAGTGATTACAATCGCAAGACGAACCGGAACCGACCGGACCCGGGCCACACGTCTGGCGATCGGACCAAAAAAAAGGGGCGTTCCCGCGGTGGGAACGCCCCTTTTTTTGGTCGAGCCGGGATGGGAGCAAGTCCCATCCCGTCGGTCGGGCCTTGCGGCCCGCCGGCCGGCCTTGTGGGAGTGCGGGGCAGCAGCGCTGCTCCGCCTCTCCCACTGCGGCTTACTTGACTTCGACGGTTGCGCCGGCGCCTTCGAGCTGCGCCTTGATCTTGGCGGCCTCGTCCTTGTTGACGCCTTCCTTGACGGCCTTCGGCGCGCCTTCGACCAGCGCCTTGGCTTCGGTCAGACCCAGGCCGGTGATGGCGCGGACTTCCTTGATGACGTTGATCTTCTTGCCACCGTCGCCGGTCAGGATGACGTCGAATTCGGTCTGCTCTTCAGCGGCCGGGGCAGCGGCGCCACCGCCGGCGGCAGGCGCTGCGGCAACGGCAGCAGCGGCCGAAACGCCCCACTTCTCTTCGAGCAGCTTCGACAGTTCAGCTGCTTCGAGGACGGTCAGCGCGCTCAGCTGTTCGACGATTGCGTTCAGGTCAGCCATGATATTCTCCGTAAATCAGATAGGGTTGTGTCAGTGGGAAGCGCCCGTTCAGGCGGCTTCCTTCTCCGCATATGCCGACAGCACGCGCGCGATCTGGGCCGCGGGTGCCTGCGTGATGGTGGCGATCTTCGTTGCCGGGGCAACGATGAGGCCGACCAGCTTGGCGCGCAGTTCGTCGAGCGAGGGCAGCGAGGCCAGGGCCTTCACGCCGTTCGCGTCGAGGATCTGGCCGCCCATGGCGCCGCCGACGATCTCGAGCTTGTCGTTCGTCTTGGCGAAGTCGTTGATGACCCGCGCCGCAGCGACGGGATCGGTCGACGTCGCCAGCGCCGTCGGGCCGGTCAGCAGGTCCGACAGCACCGCGTACGGCGTGCCTTCGGCTGCGATCCGGGCAAGACGGTTCTTCGAGACCTTGTAGCTCGCGCCGGCTTCCCGCATCTTGTTGCGCAGATTCGTCGACTGGGCGACGGTCATGCCGAGGTTGCGGGTGACGACCACCACGCCGACCTCGTTGAAGGTGCGGTTCAGCTCGGCGACGGCTTCACTCTTCTGAGTGCGATCCATGCCGTTCTCCTTTACTGGGGCGTGTCCCGGCAGAACCGGAAACGCCCGCGAACAATCCGCCCGTCGCACGTCGCGACGACCGGGGCGAAAGTCCGTGAAGGGGCATGGTCGCCATGCGGAGCCCTGCGGATGCGAGGGGACCTCCATGACCGGCCCGACGTGCCTCGGCACGGTCGGGCGGAATACACATTCCCCGTCTCGGCAGGAGATTAAGCGGGAAACCCGCACCTGCTGTCTCGGACGGACGTCGCGCGCGGACGAATCCCCGCGTGACGGCTGGGGCGGCGCTTACGGTCGCGGTCGTCCCAAGTCAAGCATGCGAAGCGGCTTGACCTGCCGCGGTGGCGCTTCATTAGTCATATAAAAACTGGCGGGAATGAGCATGGGCGCGGTGACGCTGGAAATCTGTATCGATAGCGTTGCCGGTTGCGAGGCGGCGATCGGCGGCGGGGCGGACCGCATCGAACTGTGCGGTGCATTGTTGGTCGGCGGACTGACCCCGCCCGCCGGTCTGGTGGCGCTGGTGGTCGAGCGGGCGCGGGCGGCGGGCGTGCGGGTCCATGCGATGGTCCGGCCGCGCGCGGGCGACTTCACCTACGATCACGACGAGGTAGCGACCGCCATCGCCGATGCGCGGGCGCTGGTCGCCGCCGGGGTCGACGGGCTGGTGTTCGGAGCGGTGCGAGGCGGCGCGATCGACGGGGCGGTGACGCTGGCGTGGCTCGACGCGGTACGCACCATGCGCCCCGATATCGACCTGACGCTGCACCGCGCGGTCGACCTGTTGCCCGATCCGGTGGCGGCGGTCGATGCCGCCGTGTCGCTCGGCTTCCACCGCATCCTGACCTCGGGCGGTGCCGTTTCCGCCGTCGACGGCGCGGCGACGATCGCGGCGATGCGGGCGGCGGCGGGCGACCGGATCGTGGTGATGCCGGGGGCGGGGGTGAAGCCCGCCAACGTCGCCAACCTGCTTGCCACGACCGGCGCGCGCGAAGTCCATGCATCGGCTGGCGCGCCACTGGTGCAGGACGACTCCCGCGTGACCGCGCTGGGCTTTGCCGGGCCGGGACTGGCCCGGACCGACCCCGCCACGGTGCGCGCGCTGCGCAATGCGATCGATGCTGAGAGGATGAGCCGATGACCTTCCTGCCAATGGGCCGGCGTGCCCTGCTGACCGGAACCGCGGGCACGGTGGCCGCTGCTACCTTGCCCGCGCCGGTGGCGGCGAAGCCCGCAGCGCAAGGCGGCCTGCTCGACGGCCTGTCGCCACGCCCCGGCCTGCCCGAACGCCTGCCGGTCGAGGACCCGTCGCGCATCCTGCTGTCCAACGGCTGGCTGTTCCAGGAAGGCGATATCGTGTCGCCGCTGCCGGTGACGCATGACGAAACCTATACCAACGCCAAGGCCGGCAATGCCCGCGGCGCGGCGGCGATGGAATATGACGACAGCGACTGGGCGAGCGTCACCGTCCCGCACGACTGGGCGTCGGCACAAGGCTTCGTCGAGACGGCCAATGTGTCGCAGGGCTATCGCCCGCGCGGGATCGGCTGGTATCGCCGTACGCTGCGGCTCGACCCGGCGGACCGGGGCAAGAAGCTGGAGCTGTATTTCGGCGCGATCGCCACCGTCGCGACGATCTGGATCAACGGCAGCGTCGTCGCGCGCAACTTCTCGGGCTACAATGCGGTGCAGGTCGATCTGACCCCGTTCGCGCGTTTCGGCGACGAACTGAACGTGATCGCGATCCGCGTCGATGCGACCGCGATGGAAGGCTGGTGGTATGAAGGCGCGGGCCTCTATCGCCATGTCTGGCTGGCGAAGCGTGCGCCGGTGGCGATCGTCACCGATGGCGTGCATTGCGATCCGCGGCGCGGCAGCGACGGGCGCTGGCAGGTGCCGGTGTCGGTGGCACTCGAAAGCATCGCCCGCGAACCGGCGAGCGCGACCGTCATGGTCGACCTACTCGATCCCGCCGGCAGGATCGTCGGCAGCGCGCGGGGGCAGGCCGAACTGCAACCGCTGGGTGCGGCGCAGGTCGCGCTGTCGCTGCCGGTCGTCGAGCCGCAGCGCTGGTCGATCGAGACGCCGGCGCTCTACACCGTGCGCGTCGCCACCGATGCGCCGGGCGGCGGGGACGAACGCCGCATCGCGATCGGTTTCCGCACGATCCGCTTTGACGCGAACGAAGGCTTCTTCCTCAACGACAAGGCGGTGAAGCTGAAGGGCGTCTGCCTGCATCAGGACCATGCCGGCGTCGGCGTGGCGGTGCCCGACGCGCTGCTGGCGTGGCGGCTGCAACGGATGAAGGACACCGGCGTCAACGCCATCCGCTGTTCGCACAATGCCCAGGCACCCGAATTCTACCAGCTGTGTGACCGGATGGGGTTTGTCGTCATGGACGAGAACCGGATATTCAACCCGGCGCCGGAGAATATGGCGCAGCTGGAATGGCTTGTCCGCGCGCATCGCAACCATCCCAGCATCATCCTGTGGTCGGTTTTCAACGAAGAACCGATGCAGGGCACCGAAGCGGGGGTCGAGATGGTGCGGCGGATGGCCGCCCGCGTCCACGCGCTCGACGACAGTCGCCCGGTCACCGCGGCGATGAACGGCAGCTTCTACGATCCGCAGAACGTGTCGAGCGTCGTCGACGTCATGGGGTTCAACTATTATCAGGGCGACTACGACAAGTTCCACGCGCTGAACCCCGCAAAGCCCAGCAGTTCGTCGGAGGATACCAGCGCGTTCATGACGCGCGGCGCGTACGCCACCGACAAGGCCGCGCATGTGATGTCGTCGATGGATACCGAAGCCGCGCCATGGGGCGCGACGCACCGCGACGCATGGGCGGAGATCGCGAAACGGCGCTTCATCGCCGGCGGGTTCGTGTGGACCGGGTTCGATTATCACGGCGAGCCGACGCCGTTCACCTGGCCGACGATCGCCAGCTTCTTCGGCATCCTCGACCTGTGCGGTTTCCCCAAGACCGCCTACGACATCCACCGCGCGCACTGGATCGATAGCGAGCCGGTGGTTGGCGTCGCGCCGCATTGGACTTGGCCGGGACGCGAAGGCCAGCCGATAGAACTGCTGGTGACGAGCAACGCCGAACGGGTCCGCGTCGTGCTGAACGGACGGATGGTCGGCGAGCAGCCGGTCGACCGGATCATGGGGAATGCCTTCACCGTCCCCTATGCGCCGGGCAAGCTGGAGGCGATCGCGCTGAAGGGCGGGCGCGAGGTCGCGCGGGCGATGCATGAGACGGCGGGACCGGCGGTCGCGCTGCGGCTGACCCCGGCGCGCCGGCAGATGCTGGGCGACAACGAAGACGTCGTGCCGGTCACGATCGACGCGGTCGATGCACAAGGGCGGCATGTTCCGACTGAGAACCGGATGACGCGCTTCTCGGTCGAGGGCGCGACGCTGATCGGTGTCGGCAATGGCGACCCCAACAGCCATGAAAGCGAAAAGGCGCCGCAGCGCTCGCTGTTCAACGGGTTGGCGCAGATGCTGGTGCAGGCGGGCGAGGGACGCGGCAAGGTGACCGTCGCGGCGAGCGCGGAGGGCCTGCGTCCCGCCCGGCTGGTGATCGACCGGGTGGCAGCGGCCCCGCGGGCGCAGGTTGCGGTGACGCCGACCGGCGCGTTCATCCTCGGCTGGCGTCGGTCGAAGTCGTTCGCCGCCGCCCCCGATCCGTCGCTGGCCCCGCCGCCCAACGACAATAACAGCTGGGACTTCACCCGCAGCGGCTCGGCGGCGACGCCCGAGGCGGGGCCGTCATTCCGGCTGTACCGCGCCACGCTGCCGGTGCGGCGGCGGGTGGTGGCGCAGGGCGGGACGCTCGGCTTCGCCCGGATCGAGGGGCGGGCGACGGTCTATGTCGATGGCCGGCAGGTCGCGACGAAGCGCGACTTCGCCGCCGGGCCGCTGGAGGCGACGGTGCCGGCGGGAGCGAAGATCGTGGCGGTGCTGGTCGAGGCACAGCCGGGTGCGCGGTCGGGGCTTACCGGGGCGGTGCGGCTGGCGCCGCGATAGGATGCGATCGGCCCGGTCGCGGCCGGCTGCCCCCCCCGTGCCGATCAGCGCGCGGTGGCCAGCGGGACGCTCCGCCGGGCGGAAGCGGGCGTCACCCCGGCGAAGGCCGGGGTCTCCATCGGCTCCTGATGCGCGCTACTACCGGGCGATCCCGGCCCTCGCCGGGATGACGCCCGCTTCAATAGGGGTGGATCAAACTCTGATGGCGCGCGCCAAGCGCCGCTCGAGGCCCTGGCCTCCGCCGGGGCGACGGCTTCGTTCAGATGCCGCCATCCTGATCCCGCCAGCGCCGCTCCGCGAAGCGGACGGCCGCGACGATGCACGCTGCGAACAGCGCGGCTTCGGCAGCGGCGGTGGCGGTCTGGGTGACCGGCCCGAAGCCGCTTTCGCCGAAGAACCGTCCCAGCCCGTCGAGCCGCAGCCGCGACGCGGGAAAGGCGGTGGCGAGCAGCGCGAGGCTGCCGCCGAGCAGTCGCCCGCCCGCCAGCACGATCAGCCCGCCGGTCGCGCCGCCGATCGCCGCCGCTGCCGCGATGCCGCGCCCATCGTCGCGGATCGCGCGCGCGGCGAGCAGGGCAAGGCCGGTCGCGCCGCCCAGCGCCAGTCCCTCGGCCGCGCCGGTAATGTCGCCGGGCGCCTGCCCGAACAACAGCGTGAACAGGTCGCCGCCCAGCAGCTTCACGACCGCGCCGACGACCAGCCCGCCAATCGCCCCGCCCGCGATCAGGGCGACCGGGCGTCGGCCCCATCGCTCCGCCACGGCAAGACCCAGACCGACCCCGGCCGCGCCGGTCGTCGCCATGACCAGCGTCACGCACAGCAGCACCAGCATCACCGCGCTGGCCCCGGTGCCGGGCAGCAGCGGCCGGGTCGCCCCGGTAAAGCCGTAGGCGAGTCCGCCCATCAGTCCGGCCAGCGCGCCACCGGCTATCGCGGCGAGCGCGGTACGGGCGAAGCGGGGCGATGGCGCCGACGGGAAAGGTGCCGCCGCTGCGACCGGCGCACTGGCGTCCACCGCCGCGACGAAGCGATAGCCATGGCGCGGCACGGTTTCGATGAAGCGCGGCGCGCTGGCGCTGTCGCCCAGCGTCCGGCGCAACGTGCGGATGCACTGGGTCAGCGCCTCGTCGGTGACCGGGATCCCCTGCCACACCGCGTCCATGAACCGGTCCTTCGTCACCAGCCGTCCCGCCTGTTCGACGAGCAGGATCAGCGCGTCGAGATACCGGGCGTTGAGGTCGAGCGGGGTGCCGTCGGCGCACAGCGTCCGATCCTGCGGATCGAGCATGAACCGGTCGAACTGGTAGATGGCCATCGCGCTGCTCCCCGCCTGCGGCTTCGACGCTCGGGACGCGAAAGGCAAGGGGGGGGGCGGCCGGGTCGGCACGGCACCGCGACGCTATCGTCACCCCGGGTTAAGCGAGACCTCTGCAAAGGCCCCCAATCCGTACCCCGGCGAAGGCCGGGGCCTATAGCCTGATGGCCCTGAACGGAACCGTTCGTCCTGAGTAGTCGCTGAGCTTGTCGAAGCGGCGTATCGAAGGACTGTGGTGATGCTTCGATACGGGCCTTCGACAAGCTCAGTCCCTACTCAGCACAAACGGTTCTACCTGATGTCATCAAACTCCAGGACCGATCGACATTCAGCGAGTTGGAGCGCCATCCAGCAGGATCAGGAGCCTTTCTGGTTCCCGTACCCCCGCGCAGGCAGGGTCCAGACCCCCGAATGTCGTCCTGCCGTTACTCTGGCCCCCGCCTCTGCGGGGGTACGGCCTGAATGTCGATCGGTCCTAGTTGGGGGGCATTGGCAAGATACGGAACAGCCTTTCCAACTGGACCCCGGCCTTCGCCGGGGTACGGCGAGGCGTTGGCCCTGTTCGAGACGTTCGCAGAGGTCTCGCCAAGCCCGGGGTGACGGCGAAGGCGGTCAGCTTATGATGGCGTCGCGACCTTGATCCCGGCGGCGTTCGGCGCGACGGGGGCGTCGGCAGGGCGCTCCGAGAAGCGGTCGCGCTCGCCCGGGATCGTCCCGGCATCGGCGATCCCCGCCGCCAGCGACGCGGTGGCATCGGTGCCGTCGGCCTGATGCGCCCCGGGTGGCGGCAGCAATCGGGGCGGTTCGGGCTTGCGGCGCGGCGTCGATCCGCGCAGCGACAGCAGCATGCCCGCGGCGACGCCGATCCCGCCGAGTAGCGCGGCGGTGGTCCATGGCCGCATCTGCGCCTCCAGCGCGAGGCTCTGCTTGCGGACATAATGGTCCTGGTTCGACCGCGCCCGGCCGTCGGCGCGCGGCTCGAACAGATTGTCCTTCGTCCCCGGCGCGGCCGGCGTGGTCGTCGTCTGCGCCTCTTCCTTGAAGAACATCTCCATGAACCGGTCGGCCCCGCGCGGCAGCAGGTTGCTCATCTTCGTCATCGCCATGCCGGTGCCGCCGACGGTCAGGTCGCGCTTTGGATGTTCGGCGGCGAAGCAGATCGCCTTGGCGACCAGATCGGGGTCATAGACCACCGGGGGCACGCGGGCGGGCTGGTCCATGCGGTTGCGGGCGTGTTCGGGATATGGCGTGTCGATCGCGGCCGGCTTGACCAGCGTGACCGAGACGGGGCGTCCCTCCGCCTCCAGTTCCATGCGGAAGGCTTCGGTAAAGCCCTGCACCGCATGCTTCATGGCGCTGTACGCGCCCTGCACCGGCACCGAACGGTCGGACAGGATCGAGCCGATGTTGACGATCGCCCCGCCGCCCCGTGCGGTCAGTTCGCGCGCCGCATACAGCGAGGCGGCGACCAGCGCGAAATAGCCGACATCGAACACGCGGCGCTGTTCGTCGAGGCTGGTTTCGCTCAGCCGGGCATAGAGCGCCACGGCGGCGTCGTTGACCCAGGTATCGAACCCGCCGAACGCCTCGCGCGCCTTCGCCCCGATCCGTTCGGGCGCGTCGGCGGCGGTGACGTCGATCGCGAGGTGATCGGCCTTGCCGCCGCGCAACCGGATCGTCTCGACCGCTTCGCGCAGCGCGTCTTCGTTACGGGCGACCAGCAGGACGCGGGCGCCGGCACGGGCCGCGCGGCGCGCGGCGGCCAGACCGATGCCCGACGAGGCTCCGGTAATGACGATAGTCTGTTCGGATAGCGGCTTGAGCGTGACGGCCATGACGAATCTCCGGGGGTTACCGATCGCGCGCTCAACGCACGGGCAGCCCCACGGGTCCGCTAAGCTATTGCTCCAGAACGGCCATGCGTTCGGGAAGCAGTGCCATAACCGCGCGGCGGGCGTCCGGATCGATCGACGTCCAGCGCGCGATCTCGTCGCGCGTGCGCCCGCAGCCGAGGCACCAGTCGGTGTCGGTGTCGATCGAACAGACCAGCACGCACGGGCTCTCGATCGCCACCTTCGCAACCGCTTCGAACGGGTCGTCGCTCACCGGGTCAGAGCGGGATGCGGACGTTCAGAAAGGCGGGGAAGGGGCCGTTCCACGCACCGTCCTCGACCGCGTCCTGCTGCACGTAGCGGGCCGGGCGCTCGTCGCGGCGTTCGTCGCGTTCCTCGCGGCGGGGGCGGCGATCCTCACGCCCGGCGCGCGGCGTGCGTTCTTCGCGCTCGGCGCGCGGCGCACGTTCGCGCTCAACCGGAGCGGCGGCTTCGGCTTCGGCTTCGGCGGCGGCGGCGGCGGCGGGACGGCGGCGGCCGCGACGCGGTGCTTCCATGACCGCTTCGGCGTCGGGCGCGGGGTCGGCGGGGGCATTGCCGAGGTCGAGCACCGGGATCGTCTGCCCGGTCAGCTTCTCGATATTGGCGATGTTCTCGGCATCGTCGGGAGTCACCAGCGTATAGGCGATGCCGGTGGCCCCGCCGCGCCCGGTGCGGCCGATGCGGTGGACATAATCGTCCGGGTGCCACGGCGCATCGAAGTTGAAGACGTGGCTGACCCCCTTCACGTCCAGCCCGCGCGCGGCGACGTCGGAGGCGACGAGGATCGACACGTCGCCCGACTTGAAGCGTTCGAGTTCGGCGATGCGTGCCGACTGGTCCATGTCGCCATGGATTTCGGCCGAGCGGAAGCGGGCGCGCTGCAGCACCTTGTTCAGTTCGCGCACCGTCGTCTTGCGGTTGCAGAAGATGATCGCGTTGCGGACCTCTTCGGTCGCCAGCAGCTGGCGCAGCACGTCGCGCTTCTTCGCAGCGGATACCGGCACGACATGCTGGGTGATGTTCAGGTTGGTCGATGCCGGGCGCGACACCTCGATCGTCCTGGGATTGTCGAGGAACTTGTCGGCCAGCTTCTTGATCGGCGGCGGCATGGTGGCCGAAAACAGCAGCGTCTGGCGCTGCTTGGGCAGCTTGGTGCAGATTTCCTCGATATCGGGAATGAACCCCATGTCGAGCATCCGGTCGGCCTCGTCGATGACCAGCATCGAACAGCCGGTCAGCAGGATCTTGCCACGGGTGAACAGGTCCATCAGGCGACCCGGCGTCGCGATCAGCACGTCGACGCCCTTTTCCAGCGCCGCCAGCTGGTCGCCCATCGACACGCCGCCGATCAGCAGCGCCATCGACAGCTTGTGGTTGGCGCCGTACTTCTCGAAATTCTCGGCGACCTGCGCGGCGAGTTCGCGCGTCGGTTCGAGGATCAGCGAACGCGGCATCCGCGCGCGGCTGCGCCCCTGTGCCAGGATGTCGATCATCGGCAGCACGAACGACGCGGTCTTGCCGGTGCCGGTCTGCGCGATGGCGACCAGATCGCGCATCATCAGGACCGACGGGATCGCCGCGGCCTGGATCGGGGTCGGTTCGGTATAGCCCGAATCGGTAACGGAACGCAGCAGTTCGTCGGACAGGCCGAGATCGGCAAAGGTCATTGCGATTCCATGGCTGGGGAACGCAACAGGTCCGCGCTCCGGTACATCGGATGGGCCCTTGCGAAAAACCGTCGAAAAGTCAAGGTTTCGTGGGGGAGCGGGCCGGCACCGCATCCGCGCAAGCGGAGCGAACTACCGCGCGGGGACGAGCGCCCGGAACGTGGCGATGCGGCACTGCCCGCCCGAGCGCGAGCGGATCACGTCGCGCGAGGCGCACATCCGCCCGTCGCTGCTCGGCTTGATGTAGAGGCCGCCATAGAAATCGAGCGCGGCGCAGTCGTCGGCCAGCCGCGCGCGCACCCGCCCGCCGGTGTTGAGCAACAGGTCCACGCTGTCGGAGCGGCTGATGCTGACCGCCGCAAGGCTCTGTACCGGCAGGCAGCGGTCGGTGCGCTTCTCGACCCACTGGATCGGCGGCAGCGCGCGCGGCGCGCTGTAGGATACGGGCGCGAACGGCGCGCGGGGGACGCGGATGATGACGCGCTGGACGCGGACTTCGGTGCGTACGGTGGTGACGGGCGCCGGGGAGTCCGCCACGCGCCGCTGCGCCGCGCCCGGCAGCGCGAGCAGGAGCAACACCATGGTCGTTGCGGAAAGCGGCAAGGCGGTCACGCAGTCATCATCCTTCGCCCGAATTTAACCGCAGATGAACTGGCGGCAAGGGGTTGCGGGATGCTAACCGCAAAGGATGATGTTGCCCCCCGTCGCCGCCATGGTCGCCGATGCCCGCCGGGCATGGGGCGACCGGATCGCCACCACCGATGCCGACCGGATCGCGCCGTGGCTGACCGACTGGCGCGGGCGCTATCACGGGGCCAGCGCGGCGCTGTTCGAGCCGGCCGACACCGCGCAGGTCGCGGCGCTGGTGATGCTGGCGGCGCGGCATGGCGTGGCGATCGTGCCGCAGGGGGGCAACACGTCGATGGTCGGCGGCGCGACGCCACCTGCGGACGGATCGGCGGTGCTGCTGTCGCTGCGGCGGATGGACCGCATCCGCCGGCTGGACGGGGGGCAGGCGGTGGCCGGGGCCGGCGTCATCCTGCAGCATTTGCACGAGGCGGCGGCGCAGCACGGGCAGCGCTTCCCGCTGACGCTGGGCGCGCGGGGCAGCGCGACGATCGGCGGGCTGGTGTCGACCAACGCGGGCGGCACGCAGGTGCTGCGCTGGGGCAATATGCGGCGGCTGGTGCTGGGGATCGAGGCGGTGCTGCCCGACGGGTCGGTGCATGACGGGCTGAACGTCCTGCCCAAGGACAATCGCGGCTACGACCTGACGCAGCTGCTGGTGGGGGCGGAGGGGACGCTGGGCATCGTTACCGCCGCGACGCTCAGGCTGGTGCCCGCCATCGCCGAGCGTGCGGTGGCATGGGCGGGCATCGCCGATCCGCAGGCGGGCCTCGACCTGCTGCGCGCGATGCAGGCGGCGACCGACCGGATCGAGAGTTTCGAGATCATCCCCGCCGACACGCTGGCGCTGGCGGTGGCGCATCGGCCCGGTGCCCGCACGCCGCTGTCGGGCGACCATCCGTGGCATCTGCTGATCGAGGCGGTGGCGGCACCCGGCGAATCCCCGCCGGCAACACTGCTGGAGGAGTTGCTGGGCGAGGGCGTCGCGGCGGGCCGGATCGCCGACGCCGTACTGGCGGCGAGCGAGGCGCAGGCCGAGGCGTTCTGGCGGCTGCGCGACACGCTGTCGGCGGCGGAGAAGTCGACCGGGCCGGCGGTGCAGCACGACATTTCGGTGCCGGTGGATGCGATGCCGCGCTTCATGACGCAGGCGGCGGCGGCGGCCGAGGCGCAGTTCCCCGGCACCCATGCCACGGCCTTCGGCCATCTGGGCGACGGCAACGTCCATTTCCATGTCCGCGCACCGGCCGGTGCCGACCCGGCGCGCTGGTATGCGCAGGAGGCGCCGGGCATCACCCGCTTCGTCCATGATGCCGTGGCGGCGGCGGGCGGATCGATCTCCGCAGAACACGGCATTGGCCAGATGAAGCTGGGCGAGCTCGAACGGCTGGGCCCGCCCGCCCGGCTGGCGGCGCTGCGCGGGGTGAAGGCGGGGCTCGACCCGCTGGGACTGTTCAACCCGGGCAAGCTCGTATCGCTTGCACCCCGCAGCGCCAATCCATAGACATCGCTCGAGGTTCGCCCGGGGGGGCGGCCGTCCGGCAAGGTTTGGCCGGGCCGAAATGAGTATCTGGAGACCCTGAAATGGCCAGCGCGCCGCAAAATCAATCGCTTCCGCTGTTCTACAACCAGCTCGAACCGCTTTCGAGCCAGACGCATGCGAACTGGAAGGTCCGCGCGACCGATCGTGCGCCGTTCCTGACCGGGCAGCATGCGATCCCCGTCACCGTCGAGGAATTCCCGCTGGTGCAGCGGCGCATGCCGATCGTGTTCTCGGTCGGCGACGATCCCGTGCCGCTGGCACTGATGGGGCTGAACGAAGGTGCCAACACCTTCCTCGACGACGACGGCCGGCTGATCGATCCGGAACTCTACATCCCGGCCTATATCCGTCGCTATCCGTATCTCCTCGCCCGGCTGCGCCCCGATTCGGAGGATCTGTCGCTGTGCTTCGACCCGACGTCGGAGGTCATCGGCCCTTTCGAAGACGGCGAAGCGCTGTTCGACGGCGACCAGCCGAGCGAAGTGACCAAGCAGATTCTCGCCTTCAACGAGCAGTTCGAGCAGGCCGGGCAGCGCACCGGCATGTTCATGAAGGAGATCAAGGACCTGGGCCTGCTGATGGACGGCGAAGTCGCCATCCAGCAGGAAGGCAACGACCAGCCGTTCGTCTATCGCGGGTTCCAGATGGTGTCCGAGGAGAAGCTGAACGAGCTCCGCGGCGACCAGCTGCGCAAGATGCAGCAGTCGGGCATGCTGCCGCTGATCTTCGCGCACCTGTTCTCGCTGTCGCTGATGCGCGACGTGTTCGCGCGGCAGATGCAGCAGGGCAAGGTCCAGCCGCAGCCCGTCGCGGTCCCGACCTTCTGACATGACCGCCGCCCGGCCGGTCCACACCCAGCGTTATTCGCGCGGTGCGATCCTGTTCCACTGGACGATCGCGGCGTTCGTGCTGGTCAATCTGTGGATCGGCCTGGTTGGCGGGTCGATGGCGGCGCACAAGGCGATCGGCATCACCGTCCTCGTCCTGACGCTGGGCCGGATCGGCTGGCGGATCGGTCATGCGCCGCCGCTGCTGCCGGCCGGGATTCCCGCATGGGAACGCATGGTCGCCACGGCGACGCATCTGCTGTTCTACGCGCTGTTGCTGATCGTGCCGCTCAGCGGCTGGGCGATGGTATCGGGCGCCACGCGCCGTCCGCTCGAATGGTTCGGGCTGTTCCCGATCCCCTATCTGCCGATCCCGCCCGCGGTGGCGGACCTGGGGCACGAGGCGCACGAAGTGGTCGGGTTCGCGATGGCGGGACTGGTCGCGCTGCACGTCGCCGCCGCGCTGCGGCATCATTTCCTGCTGCGCGACGGGGTGCTGTTGCGCATGGTGCCGGGCCGCCGGACGACGCGCTGATACGCCGTTGCGACAAAGTCACGGTCAATTGCAAAAATGGGTCTTGAACGGCTTCGACCCCCACCCTAAATCATGGTTACACGGTTCGATGTCCCCCCTTTCGTTGGACCGTGTGGCGCGTTTCACGCGCCTCCTCCCTGAACCTTGGCCACTCCGTGCGATCCGCACGGGGTGGCTTTTTTCTGGGGCCGGGAGCGGTTTTCGACGGGGTTGAACCTTCGTCATCGCCCTGCGGGCGACCGCCGGCGCGGCGGGGCGCTTTCGATCCGGGGCCGTGTTGCCCTTCGGTCGCGATGCCTTGGCATCGCTCCGCTCCCCGCGCCTCGGCCCCAACCGAAATCGCCGCCGTGACGACGGCTCGATCCGGTCGAAAACCGCTCTATTCCGCTGCGATGCGGCGCGTGTCACCGATCACGGCATCGTTCAGCGCGTCGAGCAGGTCGCGGACCATCCGGACCGTCGCCGCCAGCCCGGGTCCGGGCCGGTCGAGCGCGTCGTCGAGATACAGGGTGCGATCGATCTCGACCTGCAGGGCGTGCATGCCCGCGCGGGGCCGGGCATGGCTGTTCAGGATATGGCCGCCGGCATAGGGATGATTGACCGCCAGCGTCACGCCGCTGGCGCGCAGCACCCGCGCCGCCAGATCGGTGAAGCGCGCCGCACAGCTGTGGCCGTAGCGATCGCCCAGCACGATCCGCGCGGGCGTGGCACCGGGCAGCGGTGGCATCGAATGCAGGTCGACCAGCAGCGCGGTACCGAACCGGGCATGTGCGGCTTCGAGGGCGGCAGCAAGGGCGGCGTGGTAGGGTGCGTGGTCGCGCGCGATCCGTTCGGCGACCTCGGCGGCGGTCAGCTTGCGCCGCCACATATTGTCGGCGCCGCCCGCCCGGCGGGGGATCAGCCCGATGCCGCTGCGCACCTTGTCCGACGCGGTGCCGGCAAAGGCACGCGGTTCGACCCCGGCATCGACCTGCGGATCGCGGTCGCGCACCGGCGACCGGTTGAGGTCGATCCAGCCGCGCGCCCGCGTCGCCACGATCATGACCTCCTCGCCCAGCGCGCCGCCCGCGACCGCATCGACGAAGCGATCCTCCAGACCCGTCAGCCGCGCGAGCGGGACGGTCAGCAACTCCTGCATGGCCGCCGGATAGTCGCGCCCGGCATGCGGCACCGACACCACCAGCGGGGACCGCGGCACGGCAGGGCCGATGCGCCGGAACGACGGCGGGGGCGGGGGGGCATCCATCGGTCGCAAAGGATCACGCCCTGTCGCGCTTGTCGAGCGTGCGACTGGAAAATCTTAACCACCATCGGCATATCGAAGGGGCTGGCATCGAAGGGAGTCGGATGTTCAGAATCTTGCTGGCCGAGGACGACCAGGTGATGCGCGAGTATCTCACGCGCGCTCTGGAGCGGGCCGGCTATTTCGTCAGTGCGGTGGACCGGGGAACGGCGGCGATCCCGCTGCTGCGGACCGAGCGTTTCGACCTGTTGCTGACCGATATCGTCATGCCCGAAATGGACGGCATCGAACTGGCGCAGCGCGCGGGCGAGATGGTGCCCGACCTGCGCGTGATGTTCATCACCGGCTTCGCCGCGGTGACGCTGAAGGCCGGGCGGCAGGTGCCGCACGCGCGCATCCTGTCGAAGCCGTTCCACCTGCGCGAGCTGGTCGCGGAGGTCGACCGGCTGTTCGAGGGAGAAAGAATCCCGACCAGCAATTAAAGGCTTGTCAGGGCAAATCGTCGCCGCTAACAGCGCCACTCCGGTTTCGCTCCCTTCTTCGGAAGGACAGCGCCGGGCGCGTAGCTCAGTGGTAGAGCACTGTGTTGACATCGCAGGGGTCGCAAGTTCAATCCTTGCCGCGCCCACCATCTAGAACCCCGCCAACCCATTGGGTCGGCGGGGTTTTTGCGTTGGGTTGCGTCCGTTTCCGCCATTGCGCCGTCCGCGGGGTGCGCTAGCTTCGGCGCGACGATCACGGGGGACACGGACATGCGCTGGCACGGACTTCTGGGCATGGCGGCGATGCTGTCGATCGCGATGCCGGTGGCGGCGCAACCGCGCGGCGATGCGGTCGAGGAAGTGTCGGTCGACCGGTTGCAGGAAGCGCTGCGCAGCGGCGCGACGAGCAGCGTCGCCGTCACCCGCGCCTATCTCGCCCGGATCGCCGCGATGGATCGGCAGGGGCCGACGCTGCGCAGCGTCATCGCGCTCAACCCCGATGCACTGGCGCAGGCCAGGGCGCTGGACGACGAACGCCGCGCCGGACGGGTGCGGGGGCCGCTGCACGGCGTCCCGGTGCTCATCAAGGACAATATCGAGACCGCCGACCGCATGGCGACGACGGCCGGCAGCCTCGCGCTCAGGGACAATGTCACCGGCCGCGATGCGCCGCTGGTCGCCGCGCTGCGCCGGGCGGGGGCGGTGATCCTCGGCAAGACCAACCTGTCCGAATGGGCGAACATCCGATCGACCCGGTCGATGAGCGGGTGGAGCGCGGTCGGCGGGCTGGTGCGCAACCCCTATGCGCTCGACCGCACCGCCTGCGGATCGTCGTCGGGATCGGGTGCGGCGATCGCCGCCAGCCTCGCCGCCGTCGCGGTCGGGACCGAGACCGACGGATCGGTGGTATGCCCGTCGTCGATCAACGGGCTGGTCGGGTTCAGGCCGACGCTGGGCCTCATCAGCCGCAGCCGGATCGTGCCGATCAGCCATAGCCAGGACACGCCGGGGCCGATGGCGCGATCGGTCCGCGATGCCGCGTTGCTGCTGTCCGCGATGGCCGTGCCGGACCCGACCGATGCGGCGACCGCGCTCACGGTCCCGCGCGATTATGCCGCGGGCCTGTCGGCGACGGCGCTGGCGGGCAGGCGCATCGGCGTCGTCCGCCCGGACGATATGCCCGCAATGCTCGCCGAGCGGTTCGACGCGGCGCTGGCGGTGCTGCGCGCGGCCGGGGCGACGCTGGTCGAGGTGAAGATGCCCGGGCTCGACGGGCTGGGCGAGGCGGAGCTGACCGTGCTCAGGACCGAGCTGAAGGCCGATCTCGACGCCTATCTCGCGACCACGCCCCCGGCGGTGAAGACGCGGACGCTGGCGCAGGTCATCGCCTTCAACCGCCGGAACGCGGCGGCGGAAATGCCGTTCTTCGCGCAGGAACTGTTCGAACAGGCGGTACGGACCAGGGGGCTGGACGATCCCGTCTATCGTGCCGCGCGCGCGACCTCGCTGCGGCTGGCGGGGCGCGACGGGATCGATGCGATGCTGGCGACGGCTAAGGCGGAGCTGCTGGTCACGCCGACCTATGGCGCGGCGTGGCTCAGCGATCCGGTCTATGGCGACCAATATGGCGGGCCGTCAGCATCGACGCTGCCGGCGGTCGCGGGCTATCCGCACCTGACCGTCCCGATGGGGCTGATGCAGGGGTTGCCGGTCGGGCTGTCGTTCATCGGCACCGCGAACGCCGACGCCCGGGTGTTGTCGGCGGGCTATGCCTATGAACAGCGCGCGCAGGCGCGGGTGGCGCCGCGCTATCTGCCGCAGGCGGCGGTGGCGCCGGGGCTGGCGGGCACCCCGCGCTGAACCCGGTTACTTCGGCAGGCGGGCGATCGCGGCGGCGTGGTCCGCCACCAGTCGGATCGTCGTGTCGCCGGTGAAGATGCCGTACCAGCCCTGGGGCTCGTGGGGCGGATCGCCCATATATTGCCGGTCGCCGTCCTTGAACCGATAGTCGGGATGGGCGGCCCGCGCCTCGCCGTTCCATGCCCAGAAATTGGTACCGACGATCGGCCCGCCCTCGGTCATGTTGCGGAGCGCCGCGGTATAGATCCGGCCGTAGAAGCGATCTTTGTAGGTCGTCGCCACCGCCGGATCGTTGCTGCCGCCGTCGCGCGGATAGCCGAATTCCTCGATCACCATCGGCTTGTCCAATTGCTTGGCCAAGGCGATGTGGTCGGCGATGTACTTGTCGGTCAGCGCCTCGCCGCGTGCGGCGGTGTTGGCGAGGTCGGTCTGCTTCACCCATTCCCAGTTGTTGGGCCAGATGTGCACCGTCAGGTAATCGATCTCGGGCACGGCATGTTCGGCCAGCACGATGTCGGCGCGCTCCAACCCGCCCTTCAGCCCCTCGCTGCCGGTCGATACCAGCTGGCGCGGGGCCAGCGACTTGATGAGTTGCGCGCTGCTGCGGACCCAGGCGTAGAATTGCGGCAGGTTGGCATGCGCCGCATCGCCCGACGGGCGCGGTTCGTTCGACAGCTGCCACGCCATGATCGTCGGATCGTCGGCATAGCGCGTGCCGGTCACGCCGTTGGTGCGGCCGACGACGGCGCGGATCCAGTCGCGGTACAGCCCCATCGCCCGTTCGTTGCCGTAGAATTGGGCGTTGAAGTTCGCGAATTCCGGCCACGGATGGGCGGGATCGTTCATGTTCAGGTAGTTGCCGCCGTTGACGTACGACAGATACGTCATCATGCCGCCCGACCATTCCCAGAAATTGGTCAGGTACAGCACCGCGCGCATGCCGCGCTTCGCCATTTCGGCCAGCGCATAGTCGAGCCCGGCGAGCAGCGTCTGGTTATAGTCGGTGCTAGGGCCCCGGAACCCCGGCTTGATCGAGTTCCTGAGCGGTCCTTCCTCGGCAGAGGCCAGCACGCGCAGGTTGGTGACGCCCATCGCGGCCAGCGCGTCGAGCTCGCGCGCCAGCCGTGCGCGGTCGCCATAGGCGGCATCGGCGCCGAGATAGGCGGCGTACCAGATGTTGGCGCCGACGAAGCGATAGGGCTCGTTCCCGACCATCAGCCGCTGCCCGTCGCGCCGCACGAAGCCGCCGGGCGCGCCGCCGCCGGAGGTCCGCGCGACGGGTGCGGCCATGGTGCAGCCCGCCAGCATGGCGGACGTGCCGAGAAAGGTGCGTCGTGCGATCTTGGTCATCAGGCCCTCTTCCTGCGCGCCGGTCGCGGCCGGGCGTCCTCGTTGGTTGCGGCATCAGATTGCGCGGGAGCCGTCACCGCTGTCAACGACAATAGCGATATTTGATTTCGAAATTATCCGGCGAGGGTGCCGGATGAAAAACGGGGGCCGCAACCGGATGGCTGCGACCCCCTGAAGGTGTTTTCCCGAACGCAGGGATCAGAGCGTAAGGCGCGCCGTCAGCTGGAACTGGCGATCGCTCTTGAAGTACGAGCGCGGCGCTTCCTGGCCGTCGCTGTTAAGCACGAACGTCGTCCGCGTCGTCGCGTCGAGCAGGTTCTGGACCTGCAAGCCGATCTTGAACTGCGGATTGACGGTGTAGAACAGCGATGCGTCCATCTGCCCGGCCGCCAGCGCATAGACCGGCAGGAACGGGAAGCAGCAGTCGCGGTTGGTCAGCAGATACTTCGAACGCCAGCTGTACGCCACGCGGGCATAGACGCCGGCGAGATCGTAGAAGGCCGAGACGTTGAAGTTGTACTTCGACAGCTGCGACAACGGCAGGTTGTCGTACAGCCCCGCCACGTCGAGCGGCGGACGGTTGCCGTCCTCGGGCCGGTTGTCCGGCACCGCGTTCGGGATGTTGCCCGCCTCGATGTAGGTGAAGGTCGCCTGCGACCCCAGGCCGCGCAGCGCGCCCGGCAGGAAGTCGTAGGTCTGCTGGTACGACAGTTCCGCACCCTTGATGTCGGCATTGCCGGGCACGTTCACCGGACCGTTGATCGTCGCGGCAAAGGTCTGGCCGTTGTTCGTAAAGCTGCGGCTATACCCGAAATTGTCGAGGATGATGTTCGACAGCTGCTTGTAGAACACCGCTGCGGTCAGCGAGCCGACCTTGGCGAAATACCATTCGGCGGTCAGATCGACCTGCTTCGCATCGATCGGCTTGAGGAACGGGTTCCGCGAATTGGCGCTGAAGCCGTAGATCCCGGTCGTGTTCGCTGACGACGGGTTCAGCCCGACGAAGTTGCGCAGGTCGGTGAAACCCGGACGCGAGATCGCCTTCGATGCCGCAAGGCGGAACAGCAACTGCGAATTCGGCTGGAACTTGATGTTCAGGCTGGGCAGCCACTTGTCGAACGACTGGGTTGCGACGCCGGTCGCGTTGCCGCTGTTCGAGAAGGCGACGATCGCCGCCTGCTGGGCCGGGGACACCGTACAGATCGGGCGAACCGTGTTGTTGGTGTTCGGGCTGGCGCAGAATGCCGCGACGGTCGGGAAACCGCCCAGCGTGTTGGCGATGTTCGGGAAGGTGGTGCCGCCGAACGACTGGTCCTCGGTGTGGACGAAGCGCACGCCGATGTTACCCGACACATTGCCTTCGCCGCCGCCAAGGCCGTCGACGCCGAAGTCCAGACGGGCATAGCCCGAATAGGTCTTTTCGGTGATGCGATAGACCTCGCTCGGACGGAAGAAGCCATCGACCAGGTCGGTGCCGCGATCCTCGAGCGGGGTATAGCCGCCGCCGCCCTGGCGGGTGGCGGTGCGCAGCAGCGCGGTCAGCGCGTCGTGGTTGGTCAGGATGCCGTCCTGAATGCCCCAGACCACCGGCGGCTGGATCGCTTCGCCACGATAGAAGTCGGCGAAGTTCACCGGCGTCATGCTGTCGCGATAGCGATCGACCGTGGCGAGGCCCGAGGTCCAGGTGTCCGACACCGCGCCCCAGTTGTTGTAGTCGTTGGCCTTCACCGTCTGGTCGCGGGTGGTGTAGCGGCCACCGACGCGCACCTTGCGCAGGAACGAATCGTCCGACACGTCATACTGCGCATCGGCGCGGAACGCCCATTCGTCGCCGTCGCTGTGCGTGCGGTTGTTCATCGCGTCGCGGATGAAGGTGTTGGTCTGGCTGGCGAAATACGGGCCGACCGCCTGGTTGCCCGGCGGGACCAGCGTGATCTGCGGCACGTTGCCGCGCCCGTCGATCTGCACGCCGCTGAACGTCGCCAGTTCGACCACGTCGTCCGAATCGCGCGCCTTCGAATAGACATACTGCCCGTCGAAGTTCAGGTGGAGCCGTTCTGTCGGGTCCCACTTGACGTTCAGCGACTGGTCCTGCGTGAACCCGTCGGTCTGGAAATAGCGGTTGCCGAGGGTGGTGTACTGGCCACCGAACTGCTTGATCAGCGTCCCGCTGGTGAACAGGCCGTCGTCGCTATAGGTCGGCTGGCTGAAATTCTGTCCGGCGACCGGCGCGAACGAGTTGTAGCCCTGCGGGAAGATCTGGTTCGCATCGCCGTAATAGACGTTGGGTTCGACGGTACGGTCGAGCCAGCTCTGCGACGATTCGGCGCGCAGGAACTGCGCGGTGACCAGCAGGCTGCGCGAGGCGTTCTCATACTGCGCGGCGCCCGAATAGCCGACGCGCTTGCGGTCAAATTCCTGCATGCGCATGCCCGCGCCCAGCGGCACGTAGACGAAGTCGCGGCCCGACGGCACCGGATAGCGATCCCACAGCGTCGACTGGTACGGCGTACCCGCGTTCAGCACGCGACCTTCGCCGGCATCCTGCTGACCGTTCTGGTTGGTGTCGTCGTTGTAGCGCGGCAGGAACGATGAATAGAACACCGAGTCCGACCGGCTGCGCTGGCGGTTGTAGCTGCCGCTGGCCATGATGCCGAAACGGCCGCCGTTGTTCAGGTCCCATTGCTTGGAGAACAGGCCGACCACGGCCGGTTCGCTGCGGCCGTTATAGTCGCCATAGTTCACACTGGCCGACAGGTATATCAGCGTTTCCTTGGTATCGAACGGCTTGCGGGTGTTGATGTTCACCGAACCCGAAATGCCGCCTTCGATCATGTCGGCGGTCAGGTTCTTGTACACCTCGACCGAACCGACCAGTTCGGTCGGCACGTCGTTGAAACCGATCTCGCGACCGCCGCTGACGCCGAAGCTGTCGCGGCCGTTGAACTCGCCACGAACGTACGACAGACCGCGGATGGTGACGCCCGATCCCTCGACCGAGAAGTGCGCGGTGTCCGTCGCGGCGGCGAAACGCGTGATCGCGACGCCGGGCACGCGCTGCAGCGCTTCGTTGACCGAACGGTCGGGAAGCGCGCCGATGTCCTCGGCGGTGATGGCGTCGACAACGGTGTCAGCATTGCGTTTGATCGACTGCGCGTTCGCCAGCGATTGACGCAGACCGGTGACAACGATGTCAGAACCGTCCGACGAATCGGCTGCCGGGGTCTGGACGTCCGCCGCCGTGACGTTCGACTGGTCCGGAGCGACCTGGTTCTCGATCGACATGCTGCCCGACACGGGGCGCTTGCCGGCGCCGGCACCGGCGGGAACCGAACCGTCGGTCTGCGGTCCGGTTTCGGTCTGCGGCTTGGACTGGTCGTCGCGCGATGCCGGAGCAACCGTCGTCTGCGCCATGGCGCCCGTCGCTGCCAGCTGCACCGCGACCGTCAGCGCCAGCATTGACGCCGTCGCACCCAGTCGCTTGCGCGTCTTCAAACCGTCCACGGCATATTGCCCATGGCGTACCACCATCATGCTTCCTCCCCAAAATCCCCGAACGGGGATTCACTGACAACCTCGCATTCGCGGGTTACCATCCGGGTAATTGTCTGTTTTGAGCAACACAACGGAAATATTATAATTTGGTTTTTCTATTGACGATCCTTGGTCCACTGTGGCGTCGCGGTGACAGATAGAGGCGGTGGGAGCGGATGAAGGGCCAGGGGGAGAACGCAGGCGAAGCGGTGCGCGTGGTCGTGGTCGGCGGCGGTACGGCGGGCTGGATGACGGCCGCGGGCGTTGCCGGGCTGTTGCCCGCCGCCTGCACCGTGACGCTGGTCGAATCGGAGGCGATCGGCATCGTCGGCGTGGGCGAGGCGACGCTGCCGCACCTGCGCGCCTATCTCGAACGGTTGGGCATCGACGAGACGGCGTTCATGGCCGCGACCGAGGCGACCTACAAGCTCGGCATCGAATTCCGCGACTTCGGGGCGATCGGCGACCGGTACATCCATCCCTTCGGCACCTATGGCCGGCCGCTGGGCGGGGTGGCGTTCCACCATTACTGGCTGCGGCGGGCGCGGGCCGGGACGGTGCCGCCGATCGGCGCTTTTTCCGCCGGCGTGACCGCCGCCGAACAGTGCCGGTTCGAACGGCCGGGCAGCGATCCGAACGATCCGACCACGTCGTTCGGCTATGCCTATCAGTTCGACGCGACCCGCTTCGCGCCGTTCCTGCGCGACTGGGCGGAAGCGCGGGGCGTGACGCGGGTCGAGGGGCGGATCGTCGCGGTCGAGCGCGACGGCGATACCGTGAGCGCCGTGACGCTGGACGACGGTTGCCGGATCGAAGGCGACCTGTTCGTCGACTGTTCGGGTTTCCGCTCGCTGCTGCTGGGCGACGCGCTGGCCGAACCGTGGGAGGACTGGTCGCACTGGCTGCCGTGCGATCGCGCGGTGGCGGTGCCGTGCGCCAGTCCGGCAGGGCCGACCGAGCCGTTCACCCGGGCGACGGCGATGCCCGCGGGCTGGCGCTGGCGCATCCCGCTGCGCCACCGCGTCGGCAACGGCTATGTCTATGCCGCCGGCCATGTGTCCGACGACGAGGCCGCCGCCGCGCTGCTGGCCGGGCTGGACGGCGAAGCCCTCGCCGAGCCGCGTTTCCTGCGGTTCCGCGCCGGACGGCGGCGGCGCAGCTGGGCGGGCAACGTCGTCGCGGTGGGGCTGGCGTCGGGGTTTCTCGAACCGCTCGAATCGACCAGCATCTATCTGGTGCAGGCGGCGATCACCGCGCTGGTCGAACATTTCCCCGACCGACGGGTGGCCGACGTCGATCGTGACGGGTTCAACGCGGCGATCGATGCCGAATATGACCGCATCCGCGACTTCCTGATCCTGCACTATCACGCGACGACGCGCGACGATTCGCCGTTCTGGAACCATGTGCGGACGATGACGATTCCGGCCACGCTGGCCGACAAGCTGGCGCTGTGGCGCGGCAGCGGGCAGGTGGCGAAATACGGCCACGGCCTGTTCCTCGAACCCAGCTGGGTCGCGGTCTATCTGGGGCAGGGGATCGTGCCGGACGGCTGGGACCCGCGCGCCGACTTGCCCGAGGCCGGCGGGCTCGACCGGGCGCTGGGGTCGCTGGCACGGGCGATCGGCGACCGGGTGGCGGCGATGCCGCTGCACGACGTGGCGCTGGCGCGGCTGGCATGAACTCGCGCGCGGGGTTGCGATCGGTCGCGGTGATCGGCGGCGGGCCGGTCGCGCTGGTGTACGCGGTCGCGCTGAAACAGGCGCTGCCCGCCGCCGACGTGGCGGTGGTACCGGCCGCCGTGCCGGAGGATGCACTGGCCGATCGCTTTCCGCTGGCGCTGCCGTCGGTCCATGCCGTGCTGGCGCGGATCGGGATGCCGGTCGAGCTGCTGCTGGCGCGGGGCGTGGCGCGGCCACGGCTGGCGAGCCGGTTCGACGACTGGAGCCGCGACGGCGCGCCGTGGATGGTCGGCGACGATGCCGTGGCGACGCTGGCCGAGGGGCGGCTGCCCGCGCTGTGGCTGCGCGCGCGCGACGGGCGGGAGCGGGTGCCGCCGTTCCACGCGCTCGATCCCGCCTGCGTCGCGGCGGTGGCGGGGATCGTCGATCCGCGCGTCGAACCGGCGCTGCACCTCGATCCCGCCCGGCTGAACCAGGCGCTGGCGTCGATCGCGCGCCAGGGCGGGGTGCGTTTCGCCGCCGACGGGATCGCCGACGCCGACCTGACGATCGATGCGAGCGGGCGGCGTGACGGGGACTGGGAGGACTGGCAGGGCGCGCTGCCGTGCGGGCGGGTCGCCTTCGCGCCCGCCGCCGGGGAGGCGCTGTACGATGCCTATCGCGCGACGGCGCAGGGCTGGACCGCGCACTGGCCAGGCGTGACGGTGACGGCGGGCGGGCGCGAGGGGGTGGCGATCACCCCCGGTCGCCGGGCGACGCCGTTCCACGGGCGCGTGCTGGCGATCGGCGACGCGGCGGTACAGCCCGGGCCGCTCGGCCGTGCGGGCTTCACGCTGGCGCTGGGGCAACTCGCGCTGCTGCTTGAACTGCTGCCTGCGCAGGGTTCCGAACCGTTGTTGCAGGCCGAGCTCAACCGCCGCATGGCGTTGCAGGCCGACCGGATGCGCGATTTCCTGTCGCTGCATTATCATGGCGGCGGACGGACGCAGGGGCCGTTCTGGCATGGCTTGCGCAACCTGCCGCGCCCGGCATCGCTCGACGGCCTGCTCGCCCGGTTCGCGCGGCGCGGGCAGGTCGTCCCCGCCGACGAGGAACTGGTCCACCGCGATGCGTGGAGCGCGGTGCTGCTGGGGCAGGGGATGCGGCCGGAGCGCCCCGATCCGGTCGCGCTGTCGATCCCGCCCGACCGCGCCGCCCGCCTGCTGACCGACCTCGCCACCCGCATCGCCGCACTGGATTATCCCGCATGACCGACCGCCGTATCGCCCATGTCGTCATCGTCGGCGGCGGCACCGCCGGCTGGATGACCGCCGCCGCCGCGGGCCGCTTCCTCGACGACGGGCAGCGCCGCATCACGCTGGTCGAATCCGACGCGATCGGCACCGTCGGGGTGGGCGAGGCGACGATCCCGTCGATCCTGAGCTTCAACAAGCTGCTGGGCATCGACGAGGCCGAGTTCCTGCGCGAGACGAAGGGCAGCTTCAAGCTGGGCATCGAGTTCGTCGGCTGGCACCGGCCGGACAGCGGCTATTTCCATCCCTTCGGCAGCTTCGGCCGCGATATCGAGGGGGTGAACTTCCACCAGCTCTGGCTGAAGCTGCGGGGACAGGCGGGGATCGGCCCGATCGCCGACTATTCGCCCAGCACCGTCGCCGCCCGCGTCGCGGCGTTCGGCCCGCCGGTCGGCGATCCGCGCTCGCCGCTGTCGGGCATCGCCCATGCCTATCACATCGACGCCACGCTCTATGCCGCGTTCCTGCGCAAACGTGCCGAGGCCGACGGCGTCGCGCGGGTCGAGGGGCGCATCGTCGCGGTCGAACATGCCGACAACGGCCATGTCGCCGCGGTCCGGCTGGACGATGGCCGCCGCGTCGAAGGCGACCTGTTCATCGACTGTTCGGGCTTTCGCAGCCTGCTCCTGGGCGATGCGATGGGGGTGGGGTTCGAGGACTGGTCGCACTGGCTGCCGTGCGACCGCGCGATCGCCGTCCCGACCGAACGGACCGAGCCGGTGCTGCCCTATACCCGCGCCACCGCGCATATGGCGGGCTGGCAATGGCGCATCCCGTTGCAGCACCGCACCGGCAACGGCGTGGTGTATTCCAGCAGGTTCCTCGACGACGACGCGGCCGAGAAACTGCTGCTCTCGCGCCTCGACGCCGCCCCGACCGCCGCCCCCCGGCGCCTGTCGTTCACCGCCGGACAGCGGACGCGCATGTGGGCGGGCAACGTCGTCGGCATCGGTCTGTCGGGCGGGTTCCTCGAACCGCTCGAATCGACCAGCATCCACCTGATCCAGCAGGGCATCTCGAAGCTGTTCGCGCTGTTCCCCGACCGCGACTTCTCTGCCGTCGAGCGCGACGAATATAACCGGCAGATGGCGGACAATTACCGATCGATCCGCGACTTCATCATCCTCCACTACCATGCGACCGCGCGCGACGATTCGCCGTTCTGGAACCATGTCCGGACGATGGCGGTGCCCGACAGCCTGACGCGCAAGCTGGACCTGTTCCGACAGAAGGGCCGCGTCTTCCGCTACGAGGACGAACTGTTCGCCATGCCCAGCTGGGTCGCGGTGCTGCTGGGGCAGGGGATCGATCCGGTCGGCCACGATCCGGTGGCCGACGCGCTGGACGAGGAACGGCTGGCCGGGGCGCTGCGCCAGATGCGTGGCGCGACGGCGGCGGCGGTCGCGGGGTTGCCGCCGCACGGGGCGGTGCTGGCGCGGCTGGGGCAGGGATGAATACGCAGGCAAACCGTTCGTGCTGAGTAGGGGCTGAGCGCAGTCGAAGACCCGTATCGAAGCACCTGCCGCTATCCTTCGATACGCCCTTTCGACAAGCTCAATGGCTACTCAGGATGAACGGAGAGGGTGTGCGTCGCCGTATAGATGTTCGCTTACCCCAGCATCTGCCGCAGATACCCGCGAATCCGTGCATCGCGCTCCGCGCCGGGCGCGCCCAGTATGCCACGCGCCGCGACTGGCAGGTGGTCCGCCACCCCCGCCGCATCGTCGCCGAACACATAATGGTCGAACCAGGTGCGCAGCGCCGCGCGTTCCGCCGCCGGCCGGTCGCGCACCGCGAGGATCGCGTGGACCAGCGCGAGGAACGGCGCGTCGGGCGTCCCGCGCGTCCACCAGTAGTTGACCAGCACGTTCAGCGCCCCGGACGCCCGGATCTCGTGCCACCACAGCGTCGGGATCAGGATCGCGTCGCCCGGCGCCAGATCGGCGACGACCGCATGGGCCTGCGCCTTGGCGAACCGGGGAAAGCGCGCAAGGTCGGGGCGCTCGATATCGACCATCGTCGCGGGCTGTCCCGCCATGGTGACGTCGAGCGGGCCGATATACAGGTTGGCGACCTGTTCGGGCGGAAACAGCACCACCCGCCGCCGCCCGGCGACGACCACCGCCACGTTGCTGGCCATGTCGAAATGCGCCGACACGCGGCTGCCATTGCCGATCCACACCCGCGCGGTCGCATCGCCGGTCGGCAGCGGCAGGACGTTGTCGCGCGTCCAGCCGGGGAAATGCTCCTTCGCCGCGCTCGCCCCGGCATAGAGCGCGGGCGGCGTGGGGGCGTCCGCCGCCTGCAACAACGCGTCGAGCAGAACCGGCAGCGGGATCTGCCCGCGTTCGAAATTGAACCCGCGCATGTCGTCGCGGTAGAAAAACCGCCCGTCGATCTCCGGCGCGCCGGCGAACAGCCCCAGCGGCCGCCCGCCGTCGAAGCGGCGCAGATAGGCCGCCATCGCGTCATGCCCATGGCCTGCCGCCGCCACCGCCGGCCAGTCGGCGGCGAGCCCGCGCAGCACCACCGGGCGGGCGGTGTCGAGCAGCGCGTCGAACGCCGCGGCATTTCCGGGAACGGGAATGTCGGCCAGCCGGGGGGCATTGTCGATCCAGTCGCCGTGCCGTGTCATACGTCCCTCTTGTTTTTCCGCTGGACCGGGTGTGGGTGGCAGCTATGCGCTGTAAAAGACACCGATTTGTTGCCGCCGGTATTCAGGAGACGACGATGCCCCCCTTACTGCTCCGCGCGGCGCTGCCGGCGCTGATGACCCTGCCGGCGCTGATCGCCTTGCCGGCGGTCGCCTCGGCACAGGAACGTCCCGTCGCCGGGGTCCAGCGGCTGTCCGGCGACGCGACCGACGCACGGCCCTTGCCGCTACAGGTCGGCGGGCGCGTGGCGCCGGGTACCGACGCATCGACCCGCTATCGCCGGCAATGGCCCGGGACCTATTTCGAGGCGGCGTTCCGTGGACCCGCGGTCGATATGGTGGTGGGACCGGGCGACGTGTCGCTGCGTATCGCGATCGATGGTGCCGCGCCGATCGCGCTGGTCCGGCCCGCGCCCGGCCGCTACCGGCTGACCGCGCCGTCCGCCGGCCGCCACCGGGTCCGCATCGACGTCGTCAGCGAATCGCAGGCCGGGCCGACCGCGTTCGGCGGGCTGTTCGCGCCCGCCGGCACGACCCCGTTGCCAGCGCCCGCCAACCGGCCCCGCTCGATCGAGTTCATCGGCGATTCGCACACCGTCGGCTATGGCAACACCTCGACCACGCGCGACTGCACCGAAGCGCAGGTGTGGGAGACGACGAACACGGCGCAGGGCATCGCCGGGCAACTGTCGCGCCGTTACGACGCCGCCTACCGCGTCAACGCCATTTCCGGCCGCGGCATCGTGCGCAACTATGGCGGCATGGCGGCGACGACCATTCCCGACGCCTATCCGTACGCGCTGTTCGACGGGCAGACGCCGGCGAACGACGTCGGGTGGCAGCCGCAGGTGATCGTCATCGCGCTCGGCACCAACGATTTCTCGACGCCGCTCAAGCCCGGGGAACGGTGGAAGACCCGCGACGCGCTGCACGCCGATTACGAGGCGCGCTATGTCCGCTTCGTGCAGGATCTGCGCCGCCGCAGTCCGGACGCCTTCTTCGTGCTGTGGGCGACCGATCTGGCCGATGGCGAGATCGTGCGCGAAGTGGCGAAGGTCGGCGCCACGCTGCGCGCGGCCGGCGAGAAGCGCCTTGCGGTCGTACCGGTGACGGGGCTGGCCTTTGCCGGCTGCCACTTCCACCCGAGCGTCGCCGACGATGCGAAGATCGCCGCGGCGATCGGTCAGGCGATCGACGGGCGCAAGGACGTTTGGGGACGGTGAACGCCACCGCCTCACCCCGGGCCTTATCGATACCTCTGCGAAAGGCCTCCATCCGTACCCCGGCGAAGGCCGGGGCCCAGTTGGGGGGCATTGGCAAGATACGGAACAGCCTTTCCAACTGGCCCCCGGCCTTCGCCGGGGTACGGCGAGGAGTTCGCTCTGTTCGAGACTTTCGCAGAGGCCTCGATCAAGTCAGGGGTGACGAAGAGCGTTGAATACCCGCCTACCAGTCCACCTCACGGATTCAACCGCACCATCGCCACGCCGTGCGGTGCGACCTCTGCCGAATAGCTGCGCGACAACCGCCCCAGATCCTTGTGCGCCCACAGGTCGCGCGCCTTCAGGCGGATGTTGGCGGGCAGGCCCAGCGTGGTCCAGTCGGCGGTGATCCGTGCCGGGGTCTCGCCCCGGTTCCACAGCAGCAGCGTCCGGCCGCCATCGGCCATCTGCTTGACCCATACCTCGCTGGTGCCGTCGCGGGCGACGCGGTGGCCCTGGCTGCCCAGCCGGTCCTGGTCGACCGCGATGACCTCGCGGTTGAGCAGGATGTCGCGGGTCGGCCGGTCCATGGTCGCGACGTCGTTGCCCGCGATCAGCGGTGCCGCCATCAGCGCCCATAGCGAGAAATGCGCGCGATATTCGGTGTCGGTCAGCCCACCATTGCCAACTTCGAGCATGTCGGGGTCGTTCCAGTGGCCCGGACCGGCATAGGGCCATAGCGGCTCGTTCAGGTCGACGATCGACGCGACGCCCCAGCTATAGCCGTGCTTGCCGATCCATTTGTCGGTGATGTCGCCGGTGGTGCGCCACATGTTGCCGATCTTCGACGCCCACAGCCATGGCTTCGACGTGCCCCATTCGCACATCGAGAACAGGATCGGCCGCCCGCTGGCCTTCAGCGCGTCGGCCATCGTGGCATAGGCTTCCTCGGCGTTGCGCACGCCGGTCGAGCACCAGTCGTATTTCAGGTAGTCGACACCCCAGCGGGCGTACTGGATCGCGTCCTGCGCCTCGTGTCCCTGGCTGCCGGGCCGGCCGCCGCACGTCTTGGTGCCCGCGTCCGAATAGATGCCGAACTTCAGCCCCTTGCTGTGGATATAGTCGCCCAGCGCCTTCAGGCCGCCGGGAAAGCGCTGGCGGTCCTCGGTAATGAAGCCGTCGGCGTTGCGGGTCCCGTGCCAGCAATCGTCGATGACCACATATTCGTAGCCGGCTTCCTTCATGCCGTTCGACGCGATCGCATCGGCGGTGGCGCGGATGACGCCTTCGTCGACCTTGCAGGCGAACTTGTTCCAGCTGTTCCAGCCCATCGGCGGCGTCCGGGCGAGGCCGTTGGCCATGCGCTTCGGGTCCTTGGATGGGGCCAGCGTGTTCGGATCGGTGTCGAGCACCTCCTGCGCCACCACCGGCTGGACCGCCGCGACTGCCGCGACCAGCATCGCCGTGACCCGTGAAACCCCTGCGCGCATCCTGCCCTCCCCGAACCCGCCGGACATGGTGCCCGATCGATAATGCAATTTATCATATTAATGGGGCGCAGGGAGGTCAATCGTTCTGCGGCACCTTCACCAACTTCCGGTGCTATTCGGGGGCATCGACCCCGAACAGCCGGTCGACCAGCCGCTGCACCACCGGTACGACCAGCAGCGACGCCGGCAATGCGGTGGCGAACCCGATCGGCGCCCCCTGCACGAACGCGTCCCGGAACCCCGCCGGCCCGACGCGGACCAGCGCACCGACCGCACCGATCAGCGAGGAAAAGATGAGGGCATTGATCGCCGACGACGTCAGCCGATAGCGGAATCGCGATCGAACCTTCACCGTCTGCTGCGCGCGTGCCTGCTCGGAACCATGTTGCATGGCCTGCCAAGCGGACGACCCGGGGCAAGGTTCCGACGATTGGGCGCTGACAGCCGCGCCCTGCTATGCCAAAAGCAATAATATTGCGCGGGAATGAGTCGGCGACAGACCGGCCCAACCGCGACCGACAGGAGAGTGTATGCGGGTCATCGATCATGTGATCGCCGGCGGAAGCCAGACCATGGACGGCGCGACGGGCGCGGTGTTCGATCCCAATCGCGGCGAGGTGCAGGCGCATGTCCGCCTCGGCACCGCCGCCGATCTCGACCGCGCGGTGGCGGCGGCACAGGCGGCGCAGCCGGGCTGGGCGGCGACCAATCCGCAGAAGCGCGCCCGCGTGCTGTTCGCCTTCAAGCAGTTGGTCGAGGCGAACATGCAGCAGCTGGCCGAGCTGCTGTCGAGCGAGCATGGCAAGGTGATCGCGGATGCGAAGGGCGACATCCAGCGCGGGCTGGACGTCATCGAATTCGCCTGCGGCGTGCCGCATCTGCTGAAGGGCGACTATACCCAGGGCGCGGGGCCGGGGATCGACGTCTATTCGATGCGGCTGCCCGTCGGCATCGGTGCGGGGATCACGCCGTTCAACTTCCCGGCGATGATCCCGATGTGGATGTTCGGCGTCGCCATCGCGTGCGGCAACGCGTTCATCCTGAAGCCCAGCGAGCGCGATCCTTCGGTCCCGGTGCGCTTGGCCGAACTGATGCTGGAGGCGGGTGCTCCGCAAGGTATCCTGCAGGTCGTGCACGGCGACAAGACGGTGGTCGACGCGATCCTCGACCATCATGCGATCGGCGCGGTCAGCTTCGTCGGGTCGAGCGACATCGCGCATTATGTCTACAGGCGCGGCGTCGCGGCGGGCAAGCGCGTGCAGGCGATGGGCGGGGCCAAGAATCACGGCATCGTCATGCCCGACGCCGATCTCGACCAGGTCGTCGCCGATCTGGCGGGGGCCGCGTTCGGATCGGCGGGCGAGCGCTGCATGGCGCTGCCGGTAGTGGTGCCGGTCGGCGACAAGACCGCCGAGCGCTTACGCGAAAAGCTGATCCCCGCCATCGCGGCGCTGCGCGTCGGGGTGTCGACCGATGCCGACGCCCATTACGGTCCGGTGGTGAACGCGCAGCACAAGGCGCGGGTCGAGGGCTGGATCGCCAGGGGCGTCGAGGAAGGCGCCGAACTGGTCGTCGACGGGCGCGGGTTCAGCCTGCAGGGGCATGAGCGTGGCTTCTTCATCGGCCCGACGCTGTTCGACCATGTGACGCCGCAGATGGAATCCTATCGCGAGGAAATCTTCGGCCCCGTGCTCCAGATCGTCCGCGCGCCCGATTTCGAGACCGCCGTCCGCCTGCCGAGCGAGCATCAATACGGCAACGGCGTCGCGATCTTCACCCGCAACGGCCATGCCGCGCGCGAATTCGCTGCCCGCGTCAATGTCGGCATGGTCGGCATCAACGTGCCGATCCCGGTGCCGGTCGCCTATCACAGCTTCGGCGGGTGGAAGCGCAGCGCGTTCGGCGACGTGAACCAGCATGGCGAAGAGGGCGTGCGCTTCTGGACGAAGGTCAAGACGATCACCCAGCGCTGGCCCGACGGTTCGGCGATGGGCGGCCAGGCCGAGGACGGCGCGGCGGCGCGGACGCAGGATGCGTTTGTTATTCCGACGATGGGATGACGATATGAAACTTTGGTTGGTGGCGGTCGTGGCGGCGTGCGTTGCCGCGCTGCCCGCGATGGCGCAGAAGCGGATCGCGCTGACCTTCGACGACGTGCCGCGTGCGCGGGGGCCGTTCCTGACCCCCGACCAGCGGACCGAGCGGCTGATCGCGGGCCTGCGCCGGGCGAAGGTCGCCCAAGCGGCGTTCTTCGTCGTGCCGGGCAACCTGTCCGATCCCGATGGCACAGGCGGCGAACGGCGGATCGCGGCCTATGTCGCCGCAGGGCATGTCGTCGCCAACCACAGTTTCAGTCATCCCGCACTGAAGGCGATGACCGCCGAAGCCTATCTGGCCGATATCGACCGGGCGGGCGCGTGGCTGGAAGGGCGGCAGGGGCTGCGGCCGTGGTTCCGCTTCCCGTATCTGGACGAAGGCGGCAGCGACAGGGCCAAGCGTGACGCGGTGCGTGCCGGGCTGGCCGCACGCGGGCTCGCCAACGGCTATGTCACGGTCGACGGGTCGGACTGGAATATCGAGAGCCTGACCGCCGACGCGCGCAAGGCGGGCAAGCCGGTCGACATGGACGGCTTGCGTGACCTCTATGTCGAGACGCATGTCGAATCCGCCGAGTTCGCCGACGGTCTGGCGCGCAAGGCGCTGGGACGGCAGCCGGTGCAGGTGATGCTGCTCCACGAAACCGACCTTGCCGCCTGCTGGATCGCCGATCTGGTCGCGGGCCTGCGCCGGAAGGGATGGCAGATCGTCAGTGTCGACGCCGCCTATCGCGATCCGATCGCGAAGCTGCACCCCGATGTGCCATCGGCGCAGGGGACGCTGCTGGAGGCGATCGCGTGGGAAAAGGGCCTGCCGGCGCCGCGCTGGTACGAGCGCAACACGCTGTCGATCGCGACCCCGCTGTATCGGCGGCGCGTGCTGCACGAGGCGCGGTGATGGCGCGCCGGCATACTGCCTCCGCTTCGCCCTACGAAGCCGCGATCGGCTTCGCGCGGGCCGTGTGGGTGGGCGACCGCATCCTCGTGTCGGGCACCGCGCCGGTCGAGCCGGACGGCAGCAGCACGCCGGGCGACGTAGCTGCCCAAGCCGAGCGCTGCTTCGCGATCATTTCGCAGGCGATCGGGCAACTGGGCGGGCGGATCGACGATGTCGTCCGCACGCGCATGTACCTGACCGACCCGGCCGATGCCGATGCGGTCGGGCGGGTGCATGGCAGGATTTTCGGCACCGTGCGGCCCGCCGCGACGATGCTGGTGGTGGCCGCACTTCTCCGCCCCGAATGGCGGGTGGAGATCGAGGCCGAAGCGATAGTGGAGAGTGAAGCGTGACCCAGTTCGACCTGACCGACGACCAGCGCGAAATCCAGGAGCTGGCGCGCCGGTTTACCGCCGACGCGATCACGCCGCATGCCGCGGAGTGGGATGAAAAACACATCTTTCCGCGCGACACGATCAGGCAGGCGGCCGAGCTGGGCTTCGCCGCGATCTACGTGTCCGAGGAATCGGGCGGGATCGGTCTCGGGCGGATGGAATCGGCGCTCATCATGGAGGCGATGGCCTATGGCTGTCCGTCGACCTCCGCGTTCATTTCGATCCACAACATGGCGGCGTGGATGCTCGACGCGTTCGGTTCGGCCGAACTGAAGGCGCGCTTCCTCCCCGACCTCGTCACGATGGCCAAGCTGGCCAGCTATTGCCTGACCGAGCCGTCGTCGGGATCGGATGCGGCGGCGCTGAAGACGAAAGCGGTGCGCGACGGCGACGACTATATCGTCACCGGCACCAAGCAGTTCATTTCGGGTGCGGGCGACAACGACGTCTATCTGGTGATGGTGCGCACCGGTGGCGAGGGGCCGAAGGGTATCTCGTGCCTGGTTGTCGAGAAGGACATGCCCGGCGTGTCGTTCGGCGCGAACGAGCGCAAGCTCGGCTGGCATTCGCAACCGACGCGCGCGGTGATCCTCGACCAGGTCCGCGTGCCCGCCGCCAATCTGGTCGGCGCGGAGGGGCAGGGCTTCTCGATCGCGATGCAGGGGCTCGACGGCGGCCGGCTCAATATCGGCGCCTGCTCGCTCGGCGGTGCGCAACGCTGTCTGGACGAGGCGGTCGCTTATACCAAGGCGCGGCAGCAGTTCGGCAAGCCCATCGCCGATTTCCAGAACACGCAGTTCACGCTGGCCGACATGGCGACCGAGCTGGAGGCGGCGCGCGCGCTGCTCTACACCGCCGCGGCCAAGGTGACGGCGAACGCGCCGGACAAGACGCGCTTCGCCGCAATGGCGAAACGCTTCGCCACCGACACGGGATCGAAGGTGGTGGATCAGGCGCTCCAGCTGCATGGCGGCTATGGCTATCTGATGGACTATCCGATCGAACGCTTCTGGCGCGACCTGCGCGTCCATTCGATCCTTGAGGGGACCAACCAGGTGATGCGGATGATTATCGGGCGGGAGTTGGTGAAGTGATGAACCGCGCCAATCCTCCCCGGCACGGGGAGGGGGACCGCCGCGAAGCGGTGGTGGAGGGGGCTGTCCTGATCCACTCCGGTTGCGATTGCGGCGCTCCCCCTCCACCAGCCTGCGGCTGGTCCCCAGTGCGGGGTCGGATTGTCCCCCGGACAATCCTCGACCATGCGGGGCATGGTCGATCCCACACTCCGTGCCGGGGAGGATTTGCATGATCCTTACCTCCATCGACAATCATGTCGGCCGCATCCGGCTGAACCGGCCCAAGGCGCTGCACGCGCTGAACCACGCGATGTGCGACGCCATGCTTGCCGCGCTGGAGGACTGGCGCGACGATGCGGCGGTACAGGCGGTGGTGATCGACCATGCCGAGGGGCGCGGTTTCTGCGCAGGTGGCGACATCCGCATGATCGCCGACAGCAGCGCCGCCGACGGGGCCGATGCCCGCGCGTTCTTCGCGACCGAGTACCGGCTGAACCACCGGCTGTTCACCTATGCCAAGCCGACCATCGCGTTCATGGACGGAGTGACGATGGGCGGCGGCGTCGGCATCTCGCAGCCGTGCCGCTTCCGCGTCGCGACCGAGAACAGCCGCTTCGCGATGCCCGAGACGGCGATCGGGCTGTTCCCCGATGTCGGCGGCGGCTGGTATCTGTCGCGTCTGCCGGGACGCATTGGCCAGTATCTGGCGCTGACCGGCGCGCGGCTGGACGGGGCGGAGATGCTGGCGCTGGGGCTGGCGACGCACCTGCTGCCCGCCGGCACGCTGGACACGGTGAAGCGGGCGATCGCCGCCGACCCGATGGCGGCGGAGGCGATCCTGTCCGACCATGCCGCGCCGGCGGGCGATGCGCCGATCCTGACGCAGCGCGAGGCCATCGACCGTCTGTTCGCCAGCGACGATTTCGAGGAAATCCTGGCCGCGCTGGAAGGCGACGGGTCGGACTGGGCGCAGGCGCAGCTGGCGACGCTGCGGCAGCGTTCGCCGCTGTCGTGCAAGGTGTCGCTGAAACTGCTGCTCGACGGTGCGACCATGCCGACCTTCGAGGACGAGATGCGGCAGGAATATGCCGTCGTCACCCGCATCGTGCAGCGCCCCGACATCGTCGAGGGGGTGCGCGCGGTGATCGTCGACAAGGATCATGCGCCGAAATGGGATCCGGCGACGCCCGAGGGGGTGAGCGACCACATGATCGACCGCATCTTCGCGCCGCTGCATGCGGGCGACGAGTGGCGGCCGCGATGATTTTTCCGTCATTCCGGCGCAGGCCGGAATCCATTGTGTCGGGACGTCGCCGCTCTTCCGGTAGCTTTGCCTGTCCATGGATTCCGGCCTGCGCCGGAATGACGATCCGTTAGGGAATTCCTATGTCCGACTATGAAACCATCCTCGTCGAACGCCGGGATGCCGTGACCCTGGTCACGCTGAACCGGCCGCAGGCGCTCAACGCGCTGAATGCGCAGATCCTGTCCGAACTGCTCGACGCGATGCGCGCGTTCGACGCCGATCCGTCACAGGGCTGCGCGGTCATCACCGGATCGGCCAAGGCGTTCGCGGCGGGCGCGGACATCAAGGAGATGCAGGAGATGGACTTCGCCGCCATGTATGGCGGCGACCATTTCAGCGGCTGGGACGCGTTCGTGCGCACCCGCAAGCCGATCATCGCCGCCGTGGCCGGCTTCGCGCTGGGTGGCGGGTGCGAGCTGGCGATGATGTGCGACTTCATCCTCGCCGCCGATACCGCGAAGTTCGGCCAGCCCGAGATCAAGCTGGCGGTGACGCCGGGCATGGGCGGATCGCAGCGCCTGGCACGCGCGGTCGGCAAGGCCAAGGCGATGGAGATGTGCCTGACCGGGCGGATGATCGGCGCGGAGGAGGCGGAACGCTGCGGCCTCGTCGCGCGGATCGTGCCGGCCGACGATCTGGTCGAGGATGCGGTCAAGACCGCCGCCACGATCGCGGCGATGGCGCCACTGGCGGTGAAGGCGAACAAGGAAATGGTCAACGCCGCGTTCGACACGACGCTGAGCCAGGGCGTGCAGTTCGAACGGCGGCTGTTCCACGGGCTGTTCGGCACGGCGGACCAGAAGGAAGGCATGACCGCCTTCGTCGAGAAGCGCCCCGGCAACTGGACCGGGCGATAGGAGGGCGGAATATGGCGCGGATCGGGTTCATCGGCCTTGGCAACATGGGCGGCGGCATGGCGGCCAATCTGGCGAAGGCGGGGCATGACGTGCGCGCGTTCGACCTGTCGGCCGACGCGCTGGCGCGGGCGAAGGCGGCGGGGTGCCTGGCCGTAGCCGATGCGGGCGAGGCGGCGGCGGGGGCGCAGGCGGTGGTGACGATGCTGCCCGCGGGCAGCCATGTCGCACAGGTCTATTCCGACGCGCTGTTCGACGCGGTCGATACCGGCGCGGTGCTGATCGACTGTTCGACGATCGACGTCGACACCGCCCGCCGCGTCGCCGGGGCGGCGCGGGCGAAGGGGCTGCACGCGGTCGACGCCCCGGTGTCGGGCGGGATCGCCGCCGCCAATGCGGGTGCGCTGACCTTCATGGTCGGCGGCAGCGACGCCGCCTTCGCCAAGGCCGAGCCGTTCCTGTCCGACATGGGCAAGGCGGTGATCCATGCGGGGACGAGCGGCGCGGGGCAGGCGGCCAAGATGTGCAACAACATGCTGCTCGGCGCATCGATGATCGCGACGTGCGAGGCGTTCGCGCTGGCGGAGAGGCTGGGGCTCGACGCGCAGACCTTCTACGACATTTCCTCGGTCAGTTCGGGCCAGTGCTGGTCGATGACCAGCTATTGCCCGGTCGCGGGCGTCGGCCCGGAAACGCCCGCCGACCGCGGGTTTCAGGGCGGGTTCGCCGCTGCGCTGATGCTCAAGGACCTGCGCCTCGCGATGCAGGCGGCGGCGGGGGCCGGTGCCGACACGCCGATGGGGGCCCGGGCCGCCGAACTGTACGCGCGCTTCGTCGAGGACGGGAATGCGGGCACCGATTTCTCGGGCATCATCCAGACGCTGCGCTGACGCAGGCGCTTGACGGACCCCGCCCGATCCGCTTGGAACGCGTGACCCCACGCGGACGTGGCGAAATCGGTAGACGCAGCGGACTTAAAATCCGCTTCCCATCGGGAGTGCGGGTTCAAGTCCCGCCGTCCGTACCAGCCACTGGCCGGGCGCCCGCCTTTCGTGGCAAGGGAGGGGCCATGGCGCGTTTCCTGTTCCTCGTTCCCGTGTTGCTGGCGATCGGTGCGTGCGACCGGGGGGCGGACGAGCGGCCGGTGGTGGTCGACGCGATCGAGCATGGCGCGCGGGGCGATGTCGAGCGGGTGCTGCTGCGCGGGGCGCTGGCGCAGGGACTGGTGCGGTTCGATGCGGCGGGGCAGGTCGAGCCGGCGCTCGCCGAACGCTGGAACATGGTCGACGATGGCCGCAGCTATATCTTCCGGCTGGGCGATGCGACGTGGAGCGACGGGCGGCCGGTCACCGCCGAACAGGTCGTGGCGGCGCTGCGCCGCGCGGTCCGGGTCGAGGCGGGGCATCGGCTGACCCCGTTCCTGCGCTCGATCGACGAGATCGTGGCGATGACGCCGCAGGTGATCGAGGTGCGGCTGAAGCGGCCCAATACCGAATTGCTGACCCTGCTGGCCCAGCCGGAACTGGCGGTGATCCGCGGGCCGCAGGGGACCGGGCCGCTGCGCCGGTTGCAGGGGCGCGGCATCCGGCTGCACGCGCCGGTCGACCCGCAGGCACCGCCACCGGTCGCCGCCGACGAGGTCCGGCTGCGCGGCAGTCGCGCGGCGCTGGCGGTGGTGCGTTTCGCCGGGAAGCGCAGCGATCTGGTGCTGGGCGGCGACTTCGCCGACTGGCCGCTGGTCGCCGCCGCCGATGTGCGGCCCGCCGATATCCGCGTCGATCCGGCGCGGGGGCTGTTCGGCTTCGCCTTCGTCTCGCGCGAGGGGTTGCTGGCGACGCCGTTCGGGCGGGCGGCGGTGGCGATGGTGCTGCAAAGCGCGAACCTGCCCGGCGCGATCGATGCGGGCTGGGGAGCGGCCGACACGGTGCTGCCCGAACGGCTCGATTCGCTGGCCGACCCGGCGCTGCCACCGTGGCGCAACCTGACCGAGGACCAGCGCTGGCCGACCGCGCGGGCGCAGGTGGCGGCCTATGGCCAGCCGGTGCGGCTGCGCGTGGCGCTGCCCGACGGGCCGGGTGCGACGTTGCTGTGGGGGCGGGTGGCGGCGGCGCTGGCGCGGATCGGGATCGCGGGGCAGCGGGTGGCGATCGATGCGCCGGCCGACCTGCGGCTGCTCGACCGGGTCGCGCCCTATGACAGTGCGCGCTGGTATCTGGCGACGGCGTGTCGGACCTGTTCGATGGAGGCGATGACGCTGATCGCGGCGGCGCGCGATGCCGGCACCCTGCCCGAACGGGCGCAGCGGCTGGCGGTGGCGGATGCGGCACTGGCGGCGGACGTGGCGTTCGTGCCGGTGGCGCGGCCGTGGCGCTGGTCGCTGGTGGCACCGCGGCTGCGCGCGTTCCAGACCAACGCGCGCGCGGTGCATCCGTTGAACCATCTGCGCGCCGACACCAGATAGGGGGCATGGCAAAGCCGACCCGCATCTCCCCCGAATTGTTCGAGCAGATCGCCGGACATCTCGACCGCAATCCCGCCGCCGTGCGCCGCCGCGTAGTGGCGATCGAGCGGCTGCTGGAACGATCGATGACGATCCCGGGCACGAAGCACCCGGTCGGGCTGGATTTCCTGCTGAACCTGATCCCGGTGGTCGGCAGCTTCATCGGCGCGGCGATGGGCAGCTACATGCTGTGGGAGGCCCGCAACCTGGGCATGTCGCGGTGGCAGATGGCGCGGATGGCGGGCAATGTCGGTACCGACTGGGCGCTGGGGCTGATCCCGGTCGTCGGCGCGGTGCCCGATTTCTTCTTCCGTTCTAACACGCGCAACCTGCGCATCATCCGCAAGCATCTCGACCGCCACCATCCCGCGACGGCGACGGTCGAGGGCTGATTACCCCGCCTGCCGCCCGCCGCGCCAGATCCTGACGCGGGTAGCGGGTGTCACGCCGCCCTGATGCGCCGGGCAGCGGGTGAAGCGGCGGCGGGTGTCGAGGCACAGCCAGACCTCGTCGAGCCAGCCGCGGGCGTTGGTGGTCACGCGCATCGATTGCGGCGTCATGCCGGGGTTCAGCCGGGCGATCGCGGCGGCGAGTTGTCCGGCGGTCAGGGTCGGCCGACGCGACAGCGCCATCATGTCGGGAAAGCGCAGCCGCTGGAACAAGGTGCGCGATTCGTCGAAATAGGCGGCGGGCGAGACGCCCATGCAGGTGCCGTGCTTGGCATATTCGTGCTGCAGCAGCTGGGCCGAGGGGGTGGCGCACAGGTTCCGGCGGATCACCGCATCGGGCAGGATCGGCGTCGACGCGCAATATTGCGGCCATTGCCTGCCCGTGCCGTCGGGCCACAGGCCGTGCAGCGTGAAGCCGAAGCGGTTGCCGCCGCCGCACTGGAAGGCGTTGCGCGCATCGTCGCGGCGCGTGCGGCAATATTCGGGGCTCCAGCTGATGGCCAGCGTGTAGCTGCCGATCGGGAGGACGCGGCGCGGCTGCTGCGGGCTGGGCAGGTCGGGGCGCGGGCGTTCGACGTGTGCAGGGGCGGCGCATTGCAGCGCCTGTGCGTGCGCCGCGACCGGCGCCAGCAGCAGGGCGAGGGTCAGGGCGATCCGCTTCACGCTTCGTCCTCCCCGACATCGGCGGCGAACCATGCGGCGGCGTCGGGGCGGAACAGGAAGAACACCGCCGCCGTCTGGAGCGCGACCGCGACGATGCGGACGATGCCGCCGCCGTCGAGGATCACCGCGCCGCTGGAAAAGCCGACGAACAGGCTGCCGACCGCGAAGACGGTGAAGGCAACGAGGATCCATCTGGCGACTCCGCTGGCGCGCCGGGCGATGAAGAACCACAGCAGCAGCGCGATGGCGACACCGACCGCGATCATGCCGCCGACCGCCGCGACCGCGCCCGATCCGAGCACCGCGGTGTCGGGATTCTCGGCCAGCCGTGCCATCGTGACCGGCCAGTCGAGGATGTTGCCGATCAGCCCGACGGCGATCGAGGCGAGATAGAGCCGGTCGAACCGGACGATCGAAGACGGACGCATCGCATTCCCCCCAAACAGTGCGACCGGTGGTTATGCGGCGTCGAGCGCGAAATCCAGCCCGATATCGGCCGCCGGGGCCGACTGGGTCAGGCGACCGACGCTGACATAGGTGACGCCGGTTTCGGCGATGGCGCGGATGGTGTCGAGCCGGACGCCGCCCGATGCCTCGGCCGGCACGCGCCCCGCGATCCGGGCGACGGCGTCGCGCAGCGTCGCCGGGGCCATGTTGTCGAGCAGGAGGTGGGTGGCACCGCCCGCAAGGGCCGGTTCGATCTGGTCGGGCGAATCGACCTCGACGATGATCCGCTCGATGCCCGCCGCCCGGGCGCGCGCAGTGGCTTCGCCGACCGATCCGGCGACGGCGACATGGTTGTCTTTTATCATCGCCGCGTCCCACAACCCCATGCGGTGGTTCGTCGCGCCGCCCATGCGGGTCGCGTATTTTTCGAGGACGCGCAGGCCGGGGATTGTCTTGCGCGTGTCGAGCAGCGTCGCGCCGGTCCCGGCGATCGCGGCGACATAGGTGGCGGTGAGGGTAGCGATGCCCGAGAGGTGCTGGACGGTGTTGAGCGCCGAGCGTTCGGCGGTCAGCAGCGCGCGGGCATTGCCGCGCAGCCGCATCAGCGCGGTGCCGGGCGCGACCGCATCCCCATCGGCGACCAGCGGTTCGATGACGACCGCCGGGTCGAGCCGGCGGAAGAAGGCGGCGGCGATGTCGAGCCCGGCGACGGTGATCGCGTCGCGGCTGTCCATCACCCCGGTGAACACCGCATCGGCCGGGATGACCGCGGCGGCGGTGATGTCGCCCGCCTCGCCCATATCCTCGGACAGGGTGGCGGCGACGAAGGCGGCGAGGTCGAAACCGGGGATCATGGGGCAGGGTCCGCGCTTGAAGGGAGTTCGGCTATAGCGGCGGGGAGCTCCAGGCGACAGGCGGTTTCGGGTCCGGTCCGGTGGCCGAAGGTCACGAAGGTCACGAAGGTCACACTATAGCCTGATGGCGTTGAACGGAACCGTTCGTCCTGAGTAGTCGCTGAGCTTGTCGAAGCGGCGTATCGAAGGACTGTGGTGATGCTTCGATACGGGCCTTCGACAAGCTCAGTCCCTACTCAGCACAAACGGTTCTACCTGATGTCATCAGGCTATAGTGGCGCTTTCGCGCGGTTGTTGTGGTGGTGCTTCGGGTGGGTCGGCAGGAGAGCTCACCGGTAACGATGGCAGGCGGCTGTCGTGTAGGAAAGCCTTCTGACCATAGACGTCGTCCCAGCGGAGGCCGGGGCCTCCGGCGGTTCCTGCCATGCGCTGTCACCGGGAAATCCCAGCCTTCGCCGGGATGACGGTTGGGGCGAGGTGGAATCGGTAGACGTGGGGGATCGAAGAAGCGGGACGCCGGGTCAAGCCTTGATAAGGTGGCGGTCTACTTCCCCCGCTGCCCCTCGACGATGGCGATGGCGCGTTCGACCGCGACCTCGATCGACAGGGTGCTGGTGTCGAGCGGGGCGGCGTCGGCGGCCATGGTCAGGGGGGCGGTGGCGCGGCCCGAATCGCGGTCGTCGCGGGCACGGATGTCGGCGAGGACGCGGTCGAAGGTGACGTCGGACCCGGCCTTCGCCAGTTCGGCGTGGCGGCGGCGGGCGCGGATCGCCGGCGTCGCCTTCACGAACAGCTTCGCATCGGCGTCGGGCGCGATCACCGTGCCGATGTCGCGGCCGTCGAGCACCGCGCCGCCGGGCTGCTGCGCGAACCGGCGCTGGCGGCGCAGCAGGGCCGAGCGGACCAGCGGATGCGCCGACACGATCGACGCGGCCTGTCCCGCTTCGTCGGTGCGCAGCCACGGGTCGTCCAGCAGCGTATCGGCGAAGTCGCAGGCCGAGACGCAATCGGCCTCGCGCGTCGGATCCAGCCCGTCGCGCAGCACGCGGGTCGCGACCGCGCGGTACAGCAGCCCGGTGTCGAGGTGCGGCAGGCCGTAATGCCGCGCCAGCGCGCGGGCGATCGTGCCCTTGCCCGACGCCGCCGGGCCGTCGACCGCGATAATCACAGCGATGCCCCGAGGCCGCGCAGCAGCGTGGTGAAGGTCGGGAAGCTGGTCGCGACCGGTGCCATGTCGTCGATCGTGACCGGCGCCCTGCTGACCAGCCCGGCGACGACGAAGCTCATCGCGATGCGGTGGTCGAGCCGGGCCGCGATCGTGCCGCCACCGGGCAGCAGCGCGCCGCCGGTGCCGTCGATGATGAGGCCGTCCCCGGTCTCCTCGACCCGCGCGCCGATCGCGCGCAGCCCCTCGGCCATGGTGGTGATTCGGTCGCTTTCCTTGACGCGCAGTTCCTCCAGCCCGCGTGTGATCGTGCGGCCGTTCGCCAGCGCGGCGGCGACGAACAGCACCGGAAATTCGTCGATCATCGCCGGGGCGACCGCCGGGTCGACCTCGATCCCCGTCAGCGTCGAGGCGCGCACGACGATGTCGGCGACCGGCTCGCCCCCCACGTCGCGCGGATTTTCGAATACGATGTCGCCGCCCATCGCGCGCAGCACGTCGAACAGCGCGGCGCGCGTCGGGTTCAGCCCGACATTGGTGATGGTGACGTGGCTGCCCGGCACCAGCAGCGCGGCGACGACCGGGAAGGCGGCCGACGACGGATCGCCGGGAACGGTGATCGTCTGCGGCTGCAACTCCGCCTCGCCATGCAGTTCGATGATGCGGCCGGCGGGCGTGACCTCGACGGTCAGCTTCGCGCCGAATCCCCTGAGCATCCGCTCGCTATGGTCGCGGGTCGGCACCGGTTCGATCACGCGGGTGATGCCCGGCGTGTTCAGGCCGGCGAGCAGGATCGCCGACTTCACCTGCGCCGAGGCGACCGGCAGCGTATAGTCGATTGGCACCGCCGGCACGATCCCGCGCAGCATGAGGGGAAGGCGCCCGCCGGGGCTGGCGGTGATCTGCGCGCCCATCTGCGACAGCGGTTCGATGACGCGGCCCATCGGCCGCTTGCTGAGCGAGGCGTCGCCGGTGAAGGTCGCGGTGATCGCGTGGGACGATACCAGCCCCATCAGCAGCCGGGTCGAGGTGCCCGAATTGCCCATGTCGAGCGCGCCCGCGGGTTGCAGCAGCCCACCGACGCCGACGCCGTCGATCGTCCACACGCCGTCGTCGCCGCGTTCGATCGTCGCCCCCATCGCCCGCATCGCGGCGGCGGTGGCGAGCACGTCCTCCCCCTCCAGCAGGCCGGTCACGCGGCTGGTGCCGACGGCGAGCGCCGATAGCATCAGCGAACGGTGGCTGATCGACTTGTCGCCGGGGACGGGGGCGGTGCCCGTCAGGGGGGCGCTGGCGCAGACGGAAAGCGGAGTGGGCGTGGCATCGTGCATGACCGGCGGCTTTGACAGCGCGTGCCCGCTATGGCAAGGCGCGGCCCCATCCGGGGTTTCCGCCCCGTTCTTCCACAACACCGAGAGGTTTGGCTACACATGGTGAAGCCGGAATGGGGTACGAAGCGTACCTGCCCGAAATGCGCGACGCGCTTCTACGACCTTGGCAATGACGAACCGGTCACCTGCATCAATTGCGGCGTGCACTGGAATCCCGAGCCGATCCTGAAGTCGAAGCAGCCGCTGCCGTTCGAACAGGTGAAGGTCGAAAAGGAAGGCACCAAGGACGCCGATCTGGGCGACGATCTGGACATCGAGGGCGACGACGAGCCGTCGGCGGACGACGATGTCGACCTGGGCGGCGACGACGACCTGGGCGTCGACACGACCGACGAGGACAGCGAAGCCGAACGCTGACGCTTTTTTGGCGGGCGGGCCAAAAACCCGCTTGCCAAGACCGCGCCCTCCGCATAGAGGGCGCCTTCCCCGACGGGGACGCCGACCGGTTCTTCCAGACGCCGGACGTCGACATGAAATGAGGGGCCGTAGCTCAGCTGGGAGAGCGCTGCAATGGCATTGCAGAGGTCAGGGGTTCGATCCCCCTCGGCTCCACCATTTTTCCAAGAACCCCGCAGCGATGCGGGGTTTTTTGTTGGTTTGCGTATAATCCGTTTCGAACGTGATCCAAAATCGGCGCCAAACCCCGTCGATTAAACCAGTATATCGTGCCGCTTCGCATTAGGCGCTAGCTGGAGCCCCCTATGACAGGGGCTCATGATCTGCGGTACCGTTCTCGACTGCTCGCCTACGCCGAACTGACCGACGCCGACCGGGTCGCGATCGATGCCCTGCTTGATCAGCGGCAGCGGGTCGTCGCGTCGCGGCGCGACGTCGTGGCGGAGGGGGAGGTGCCGCGCTTCGTGCATTTCGTGCTCGACGGCTGGGGCTGCCGTTACCGGCAACTGCCCGACGGACGGCGGCAGATGCTGTCGCTGCTGTTGCCGGGCGACCTGTTCGACCCGCACCTGCAGGTCATCGGGCGGATGGACCACGGCGTCGGCGCGATCACGACGATGACCGTGGCCGAGGTCGTGCCCGAGCAACTGAGCGCGCTGAGCCAAGCACGCAGCGCCGTCGCGCAGGCGTTGTGGTGGAACGACCATGTCGCGATGGGCACGCACCGCGAATGGATCGCCAGCCTGGGGCTGCGCACCGCGCGCGAACGGATCGCGCTGCTGTTCTGCGAGGTGTATTTCCGGTTGCGGCTGGTCGGGCGATGCCACGGCACGAGCTGCGAATTCCCGCTGACCCAGGCCGATCTGGCCGAGGCGACCGGGCTGACCCCGGTACACGTCAACCGGATGGTGCAGGACCTGCGGCGCGACGGGCTGATCGCGTGGGAGGCACGGACGCTGACCATCCTCGATCTCGACCGGCTGTGCGCGATGGCGATCTTCACCCCGGCCTATCTGCACCTCGACCGGACGGTGGCGAGCGGATAGCGACTCGTCCCGATATCGGACGGGGTGCGCGCGATCGCACGCGACCAAAAGGTAAAGAACGCGTTAACGCGGTCATGATGAAATCGCCGAGCGAAACCCGCAGCCGTCATCCGTTCCGCGCCAGCCTGCCGCGGCTGGCCAGCGTGCCGGTATCGAGCGAGGACAGCGACCTGAAACTCTTCGTCGTCAGCTTCACCGCCTTCTTCATCTGCTTCTACACGTTCATCCTGTAGCGCAGACGCTGCGTCCTACGCCGGGCAGCCCTCGTCGCACGCCCGGTGCAGCCGCCATGCCAGCCATGCCGAGCCGAGGCACATCGCCGCGACGATCAGCAGCATGTCGGTCGGCCCGATGCCGAGCTTCGTCAGCAGGATGACGCTGATCGCGCCGACGGTCATCGACGCGCAGTTGACGACGTTGTTCGCCGCCACCGTCCGCGCGGTCTGGTCCTTGGTGACGGTCGTCGTCAGGAACGCGTAGAGCGGCACGACGAACATGCCGCCGAAGATCGCGATCAGCGCCAGCGTGCCGAGCAGCAGCAGCGACTGCGGATGGGTGGCGAAGTCGATCACCCCGTACAGCGTGTCGCCGGGGGCGGGCACCCATGCCTTCGCCTCGAACGCGAAGGCCAGCACGCACGCCGCCATCGCGATGACCGAGGCCGGCGAATAGCGCGCCGAAATCTGGCCTTTCAGCAGCGCGTTGATGATAACCGATCCGATCGCGACGCCGATCGAAAAGATGGCGATGGTCAGCGACGCGACCTGCTGGTCGGCGGTCAGCACGTTCTTGACCAGCACCGGGAAGATCACGATCAGCACCGATCCGATCGTCCAGAAGAAGCTGATGGCGATGATCGCGAGGAACAGGCGGCGGATGTGCATCGTCGCCGCGATCAGGTGCCACGACGCGGTGAACGGGTTCCAGTTGATGGTGAGTTCGGGGCCGCTGCGCGGGGCGGGGGGCACCTGTCGCCCGGTGAACCAGCCGATGATCGCGACTACCACCACCAGCGCGGCGGCCCATTCGACGCTGATCCAGCCTGCGACGATCGTGCCGGTCAGCACCGACAGATAGGTCGCGGCCTCGATCAGCCCGGTACCGCCCAGCACCTGATGATCCTCCAGATGCTGGGGCAGGATCGCGTATTTGATCGGCCCGAAGAACGTCGAATGGACGCCGAGCAGCACGACGGCGCTGAGCATCATCACCACGCCGGTCGTGACATAGCCGGTGCGCGCGACCAGCATCCCCGCCGCGCCGTAGATCATGATGCCGATCTCCGCCGTCTTCACGATGCGGATGATCCGCGCCTTGTCGTGCGTGTCGGCCAGCTGTCCCGACAGGGCAGAGAGCAGCACGAACGGCAGGATCGCGAGGCCGGTGGCCAGCGCGTTGAAATTCTGTTCGCTCGCCGGATCCTTGAACAGTTGATACGTCGCGAACAGCACCATCGCGTGCTTGAACAGATTGTCGTTGAACGCGCCCAGGAACTGGGTGACGAACAGCGGCAGGAAACGGCGCTGCTTCAGCAACCCCAGCGCATTATTCATTCCGGCTACGACCTGCTCTACTTTGCCCTTCGGGCTGTCGATCGGGGTTTAGCTACCGCGTCCGCGCGCTTCAATCGCCGTTTTGCCGCTTTCACCCGGCCCGCCGGGGATGCTAAGCGCCGATACGTGCTGACGCTTCCCAATATCCTGACGTTGTCGCGTATCCTGGCGGTGCCGCTGCTGGTCGCGTTCCTGTGGTGGCCGATGTGGGAGGCGGGCTATGCGATCGCCTTCGCGCTCTACTGCCTGATGGGAATCACCGACTATTTCGACGGCTATCTGGCGCGGGCGCAGGGGACGGTGTCGAAGCTGGGCGTGTTCCTCGACCCGATCGCCGACAAGATCATGGTGGCCGCGGTCATCCTGATGCTGGTCGGCACGCGCCACGACGTCGCGATCATCACCGGCATCCACCTGATCGCCGCGCTGGTCATCCTGCTGCGCGAGATCGCGGTGTCGGGGCTGCGCGAGTTCCTCGCCGGCATCCAGGTGTCGCTGCCGGTGTCGCAGCTCGCCAAGTGGAAGACGACGCTGCAACTGGTCGCATTCGGCGCGCTGATCCTTGCGGGCGCGGTGCCGGCCCATGCGTTCGTCCACGTCACCGGGCTGGTGTGCCTGTGGGGGGCGGCGGTGCTGACCGCGGTCACCGGCTGGGACTATCTGCGCCTCGGCCTGCGGCACATGGACAGCTGATGCCGATCGAGCTGCTGTATTTCGCATGGGTGCGCGAGGCGATCGGGACCGGTAGCGAGCGGGTCGATCCGCCCGCCGGCGTCGCGACCGTCGCCGGGCTGATCGACTGGCTGGCCGGCCGGGGCGGGGGCTATGCGACCGCCTTCGCCGACCGGCAGCGGCTGCGCGCGGCGGTGGATCAGGCGTTCGTGCCGCTCGACACGCCGATCGCGGGCGCGCGCGAGGTCGCGATCTTTCCGCCGGTGACCGGCGGATGATCCGGGTCGTGGTGCAGGATGCGCCGATCGACCTTGCCGCCGAGTTCGCGGCTGCGGAGGCGGCGGATGCCGGCGCGGTGGCGACCTTTACCGGGCTGGTGCGCGGCGACGACGGGGTGACCGAACTGGCGCTCGAACATTATCCCGGCGCGACCGAGCGCGCGCTGGAAGCATTGTGCGGGCAGGCGGCCGAGCGCTGGGGGCTCGCGCAGGCGACAATCGTCCACCGCGTCGGGCCGATGGTGCCGGGCGACCGGGTGGTGTTCGTCGCGACGACCGCCCGGCACCGCGCGGCGGCGCTGGAGGCGTGTGCGTTCCTGATCGACCGGCTGAAGACCGGGGCGCCGTTCTGGAAGCGCGAACGGCGCGGGAGCGATGCGCGGTGGGTCGAGGCGCGGGCGAGCGACGACGCGGCGGCGGCGCGGTGGGGTGGCGCCGTTTAGAGTTTGATCCACTCATACTGAAACGGGCGTCATCCCAGCGAAGGCTCGAATCTCCCGGTGGTAGCGCGCAGCAGGAGCCGATGGAGACCCCAGCCTTCGCTGGGGTGACGGTTCCAGACGGATGGATTAAACACCTGACGCTGCGTTCGGGGCCGGTCCTTCGATCCGCCCTTTCGACAAGCTCAACGGCTATTCGGGAAAACGGATTTCCTCGAGCCATCTGGCCATTTCCACCCATTCCGTTCGGTTCGAGTAGCGATCGAGCGAAGTCGAGAGCGCGTATCGAGAACGGGGTTCCGCCGGGGGGACGTTCGAGGGTTTCGCCGGTGAAAGGGGTTCTCGACGGACGCTTCTCGACAAGCTCGAAGCTGCTCGAACTGAACGGGGTGGGTGGGAACGAGAGTGGCCGCAAAAAAAACCGGGCAGGATCGCTCCCGCCCGGTCGTTATCTACCCCAAACCGCGGATCAGCCGAGCTTGGGGGCCAGCACGCCGTTCACGACATGGACGATGCCGTTCGACTGTTCGACGTCATACTGCGTGACATAGCTCTTGCCGCCGCCGACATCGGTCAGCACCAGCGCGCCGTTTTCCAGCGTCGCTTTCAGCGGCTGGCCCTCGACCGTGGTCAGCGTCGCGGTGCCGCCACCGGCCTCGACCTGCTTCTTGAGCGCTTCGGCGTCCAGCTTGCCGGCCACGACGTGATAGGTCAGCAGCTTGGTCAGCGACGCCTTCTGTTCCGGCTTCATCAGCTGGTCGAGCGTGCCCGGCGCGAGTCGCTGAAACGCTTCGTTGGTCGGGGCGAACACGGTGAACGGGCCGGGGCCCGACAGCGTCGCGGCCAGATCCGCAGCCTGCACCGCCTTGACCAGCGTGGTCAGGTTGCTCGCCTTCGACGCGTTGGCGACGATCGTCGCGGTCGGCAGCATCGGCGCGCCGCCGACCATGACCGGTGCGCCGGCAGCAGGCGCAGTCGTGCCCGGCTGGGCGGTGCCGGCCGGGGCGGCGGGGGCCGTGGTGGTGCCAGCCGGCGCGGCGGGTGCCGGCTGCGCGGTCGGCTGGGCCGGCTGGGTCGTGGTCTGGGCATGGGCTGCGGCGGCGAGCGACAGGGTGAGCGCGGCGGCGGAAATCGTGGCGCGAATCATCGGTATTCTCCGGTGGTTGCGGGAAAATTCGCGGTGCGTGACGCACCGACCCGAGAAATACGGTTTGGTAACGTAACGGTTCCCGCCCGCCCGCGCGCCTCAGTCGCGTTCGGCGGCAAGCACCTCTGCCAGCAACCGGAAATCGCGTTCGCGCGGCGAAGCCCGTCGCCATACCAGCGCGATCCGCCGCGATGCGTTCTGCGATTCGATCGGTCGCGCGGTGACGCCGGTATTGTCGAGGATGCCGGCATCGATCGCCATCTGCGGCAGCATGGTGGTGCCAAGGCCGTTGTCGACCATCTGGACGATGGTGTGCAGCGACGTGCCCATCATCATCGCCTGTCCCCGCGCCTCGGGCTGTTCGCAGGCGCGCAGGGCATGGTCCTTCAGGCAATGGCCATCCTCCAGCAGCAGCAGCCGTTCGGGATCGATGTCGTCGGCGACCAGCGGCGCGGGGTCGTGGACGTCGTTGCCCGGCACGGCCAGCGACAGCCGGTCGTCGAACAGCGGCGCCACCTCCACCTCGCCACAGGCATAGGGCAGCGCGAGCAGCACGCAGTCGGTGCGCCCGTGATGCAGCCCTTCGCACGCCGCCGCGCTCGCTTCCTCGCGCAGATAGAGCCTGAGGTCGGGATAGTCGCGGCGCAGGCGGGGCAGCAGGCGCGGGAGCAGGAACGGCGCGATCGTCGGAATGACGCTCATCCGCATCTCGCCCGACAGCGGCCGCCCGGCGGCGCGCGCCATGTCGGTCAGTTCCTCCGCCTCGCGCAGCACCTTGCGCGCCTTGGCGACGATGCTTTCGCCCAGCGGGGTGAAGCGCACCACGCGGCGGGTGCGTTCGACCAGCACGACGCCGATCAGCGTTTCCAGTTCGCGAATGCCCGCCGACAGCGTCGACTGGGTGACGAACGACGCCTCCGCCGCGCGGCCGAAATGACCGGCGTCGCGCAGCGCGACCAGATATTGAAGCTGCTTGAGCGTAGGCAGATACACCGACATGCCGCCTTACTTATTGGCTCGGTCGATCAATCCCAAGGGCAATTTCGATTGGAACGGTCCGTTGCGCACCCTATATCGCGTTGCAGCAATTCACGGTGTGGCAACGCACCAAAAGAAAGGGCATTTCCATGCTGACCGTTGGCGACAAGCTCCCCGAATTCACCGTTCCCGTCCAGCAGGGCACCGACGCGCTGCCGGCCGGCGAGACGCTGAGCCACGACGCGTTTCCGGGCAAGTGGAAGGTGCTGTTCTACTGGCCGAAGGACTTCACCTTCGTCTGCCCGACCGAGATCGTCGGCTATAGCGAGCTGAAGGAAGACTTCGCCGATCGCGACGCCGTGCTGATCGGCGCATCGACCGACACCGCGCACGTCCACCTGGCATGGCGCAAGTCCGACCCGGATCTGGCCGCCGCCGACTTCCCGTGGATCGCCGACAACGGCGCGGTGCTGGCCAGCAAGCTGGGCATCCTCGACAGGAACGAGCATGTCGCGTTCCGCGCGACCTTCATCGTCGATCCCGACAACGTCATCCAGGCGGTGCAGGTCAACGGCCTGAACGTCGGCCGCAACCCGGCGGAAACGCTGCGCGTGCTCGACGCGCTCCAGACCGACGAGCTGTGCCCGTGCAACTGGAACAAGGGCGACGACGTCCTCCAGGTCGCGGCGTAAGCCTTTTCGGGCGGGGCTTCGGTCCCGCCCCCCCGTTCTTTCCACACCCCAGCGCGGACCGGCGATGGCGCCCGGTCGGCTGGGGTGTCGTGTATCTGCTTTCCGGAGAACCCCATGTCGTTGAAAGAGTTTGCGGGCCAGTTGCCCGACTTCGCCAAGGATATCCGCCTGAACGTCGGCTCGCTGCTGAACGAGACGGTGCTCGATCCGCAGAAGAAGTTCGGGACCATGCTCGCCTGCGCCCACGCCACCGGCCACAAGCCGCTGGTCGATGCCGCCGAGGCGGAAGTCGCCGACAAGCTCTCGCCCGAGGCAGCCAATGCGGCGCGCGCGGCGGCGGCGGTGATGGCGATGAACAACGTCTATTACCGCTTCGTCCACCTCGCGAAGAACAAGGAATATGGCAACATCCCCGCCAAGCTGCGCATGAACGTCATCGCCGCGCCGGGGATCGAGAAGGTCGATTTCGAACTGTTCAGCCTCGCGGTGTCGGCGATGAACGGCTGCGGCATGTGCATCGACGCGCATGAGGACGTGCTGAAGAAGCACGGCATCAAGGCCGAGGTGATCCAGGGCGCGGTGCGGATCGGCGCGGTGATGGCGGCGGTCGCGACGGTGCACGCGGCGGTGGCGTGATCCGGCTTTAGAAGGAAGAAGTTGGTTCACGCGGAGGCGCAGAGGCGCGGAGGGGTTACGGCGCACGGTCGTCGCGCGACAGCGGGACCGTCATCCCTGCCACAGCGCACGAAGGGGCTGATCGCTACGCGATCGGTCTCCCCAAACGATTCTCCTCTGCGCCTCCTCGCGAACCGATTTCTTCTTCTGTCAGACCTACGACAGCGCCCGGTACACGCTGTACAGGCTGGTGATCGTCAGCACGATGCCGACGAGGATCAGCAGCGTGCGCGCGGGCACGTGCTTGGCGAACATCGCCCCGAACGGCGCGGCGACGATGCCGCCGATCAGCAGCCCCGCGACCGCGGTGGTGAACGCCTCCAGCCCCAGATGGATCAGGAAGGTGGCGGAGATGCTGACCGTCAGGAAGAATTCGACGGTGTTGACGGTGCCGATGGTCGTGCGCGGCGTCGCGCCCTGTACCAGCAGGTTGGACGTCACCACCGGCCCCCAGCCGCCGCCGCCGGCCGCGTCGAGGAAGCCGCCGATCAGCCCCAGCGGGGCGATGACCTTCGGATCCTTCGGCTGGGGCGGTTTGCGCAGGCCGCGCCACAGCAGGTACAGGCCGATCGCCGCGAGATAGGTCATCACGAACGGCCGCGTGACCGATGCGTCGAGCGACGACAGCAGGTACGCGCCGGTCACGCCGCCCGCGACGCCGGGCAGCAGCAGCCGCCAGAACAGCTTCCAGTTCACGTTCTTGTGCAGCACATGGCTGATCCCCGACACGCCGGTCGTGAAGCATTCCACCACATGCACGCTGGCCGATGCGGTGGCGGGCGGTACGCCCAGCACGCTGACCAGCAGGGTCGACGAAATCACCCCGAACGCCATGCCCAGTGCCCCGTCGACGATCTGGGCGGCGAAACCCGCAGCCACGAACTCGGCCAGGCGCGCCCAGTCGATATTCTCGAACATCCAATTTCCCTCGATATCGGCTCAGCGGCGGCCAGTGATGACGGCAAACGACAATGCCTACAAGATACATAGGGTTTGTTGCGCCTACAGCACGACTTGGCGGGCGGTGGTGGGCGGCCTACATCACGGCCTGGGAGTCCGTTCGGAAACGTGCGGAAAGCGGGTTTCGACGCACCGCGAACGGGCTCGGCGACAAAGGGGACTGCCCATGGCTGCGCGGCTGATGCGCTATCTGGATTCGATCAAGGCGCGTGACCCCGCGCCCCGGTCGCGCGCCGAAATCCTGACCTATCCCGGCGTGTGGGCGGTGGCGTTCCACAAGGTCGCGCACCGGCTGTTCCGTGCGCGCTGGTATTTCGCGGCGCGCGCGATCAACCATTTCTCGCGCTTCCTGACCGCGATCGACATCCATCCCGGCGCGACGATCGGACGGCATTTCTTCATCGACCACGGCTTCGTCGTGATCGGCGAGACGGCACGGATCGGTGATGGCGTGACGATCTACCAGAACGTCACGCTGGGCGGGACCAGCCCCGACAACGGCGTTGCGGGCAAGCGCCATCCGACGATCGGCGACGGTGCGATCATCGGGTCGGGCGCGCAGGTGCTGGGGCCAATCACCGTCGGCGTGCGCGCCCGCGTCGGCGCCAATGCGGTGGTGACGAAGGACGTGCCCGACGGGACGACCGTCGTCGGCATCCCCGCGCGGCCGACGGTGGTCGAGGGCGGGCAGGCGACCGATCCGCGCTTCGTTCCCTATGGCACGCCGTGCCGCGACACGTTCGACCCGCAGACGCAGCGCGTGGAGCTGCTGCGCTGCGAGGTGGAGACGCTACGGCGGCGGCTCGACGAGCTGCTGGCCGAGCAGCGGGACCATCGCGACAGCGCCTGATGGGGATCGTCACGCCCTTTCCCAATGCCCGGCAGCCGGGGCAGGTCGGGTTCGAACGCGTCGAGCTGACCCGCATCCTCGACCTGTACGGCCGGATGGTCGCGGCGGGGCACTGGCGCGACTATGCCATCGACCTCGGCCGTGATGCCGCGATCTTCAGCGCGTTCCGCCGTGCGACCGAACGGCCCGAATTCCGTATCGAGAAGCGGCCGGAACTGCGCAACCGGCAGGGGATGTGGGCGCTGGTCGGTGAGGCCGGGGCGATCGTGAAGCGCGGGCACGAGCTGGGCCCGGTGCTGGCCCCGGTCGAGCGGCGGCTGATGAAGCTGGTCGAGGAATGACAGGCCGTTGCCCCGGCCTGCGCCGGAATGACGTTCCCGGCGGTCCGCGCACACGAAAAAAACGGCCCCGGTCGCCCGGGGCCGCGAGGTTCGCTCCTGAGGAATGGTTTCAGGCCATCGCCACCGGCGGCAGGCGTTCGCCGATGCCGCCGAGCAGCCCAACCACCGCGCGGCGCATCGGTTGCCAGAAAACCGACAGCGTCAGCAGCGCCGATCCGATGACGAAGGCGGTGAACGCCGCCGACAGCTCGACCGCACCCGCCTGTTCGAACAGCGCGTAGAGCGCGTAGAGGACATAGGCGAGGCTGGACACCAGCAGCGCGCGGCGATCGACCGCCAGCGCGACGACGCCGAACAGGATGTAGAGCGCGATCACCACCGCCGCCATCGGCAGCGTGACGCTGGGGCCGAACACGCCGAGCAGCTGGAACAGCGAATGTGCGATCAGCGGCGCGGCGACGAGGTGCAGCCAGAAGGCGACGTCGCTGCGCCGGGTGCGGCGGTCGCGGTCCGACAGGTCCCACCGCATCGCGGCGACGAACACGCCGATGCCCCCCAGCAGCGTGACGGGATAGAAATTGTCCTTCAGCGTCGGCACCGCGGCGACGATCAGCGCCGACACGGTCAGTACCAGCGCCGCTGCCCCCGCGGCGACGGTGATCGGCACCATGAACCGGCGCCAGTGCGCCCATGCCGCCCCTGCGGCGACCACGCCGATGCCGGCGAAGATCATCGCCGTCGTCCGGTCAGGCAGGTTCCGCGGATCGAGTTCGACGACGATGCCGACCAGCGTCGCCGCGACGCCGCCGACGAACGCCAGCAGCAGCAGGATGCTGGGCAGCGCCATGCGCCGCTTCGCGGTGAAATATTCGGCGAGGAACCACGCCGCCCCCGCGACGCCCAGGCCGCCCAGCGGCGTCAGGATCGTGCCGCCGATCCACGCCAGCGACACCAGCAGCAGCGCGAGCGCGACCGAGACGAAGATGTCGTTGAACCCGGTGAGCAGGCGGAAATGTTCCTCGTCCACCACCGGCGTCGCGCGCTGCCGCGCGATGTGCGCGCGCAACGCCTCGGCGGCATCGCGCGACAGCACGCCCGCCTCCACCGCGCCGTTCAGATCGCTTTCGCTATACATGCTGCTACCTCCCTGTATTGGTCAGGTATAGCACCCGTGTATTGCCTGCACAATACACAACCGTCTGCCCTTCCGCCCCAGCAGTGGCCACGATAGCATCGTTGCATGGAGGATGCTGCCGAGGTCATTGCCATCCTGCGGGCCGATCCGCTTCGCTGGCGGCTGCTGGGGCACGTGCGCGAGCTGGGCCTGCCCGATGGATGGATCGGGGCCGGCTTTGTCAGGAATGCCGTATGGGATCGGCTGCATGGCCGCACGCCGTCCGCGCTGGCGGGTGATGTCGACGTGATCTGGTACGATCCGCATCGCATCGATGCAGCGCTCGACCGGGAGCATGAAGCCGCCTTGCGTTCGGCGGCGCCGGGCATCGCGTGGTCGGTCAGGAATCAGGCGAGGATGCATGTCCGCAATGGCGATGCGCCCTATGCGTCCACCGTCGATGCGATGCGGTTCTGGCCGGAAACGGCGACCGCCGTGGCAGTCCGTCGCGTCAGGGGCGACGATGCCGAGGTGGCGGCGCCGTTCGGGTTGCACGACCTGCTGCACCTGATCCTGCGGCCGATCCCGCCCTGCACGGCGGCCAGACGCCGCATCCATGAGGAACGTGCGCAATCGAAGGGGTGGCGGCGGCGCTGGCCCCTGCTGCGGGAAGTGCCGACTCGATGACTGGGCCGGCGATCGGCGGCAACAAAAAAGGCGCCCCGCCGGATGAGCGGGGCGCCGTTGTTGGCCTGTCAGGCCCGTGCGGTTACTTGCCGCCCGGGTTGCGGCAGCCGTCCTTCACGGTGCGCGAGCACACCGGATAGCTTTCCTTCGCCGCCGGCGGCGGGGTCATCTGCGGCGGGGCGAACTGCACCTGCGGCGTGCCGGCCATCGGCGCACCCGCCATCGGTGCCGGGGCGGCGGTCGTCGCCATCGGGTCGGCCGGCGGGGTGGTCGGGGCCGCTGCCGGATCGGCAGGGGCGTCCGGGGCGGGCGGCGGCGTCATGTTGTCGGCCGGCGGCGTCGGCGCGGCCGGCGTGCCCGGCTGCATCGTCGAATCGGCCGGCGGCGTCGTCGGCGGGGTGGTCTGCGCGACGGCGGCGCTGCCCATGAGCAGGGCAGCCATGAAAGCAACAGTCTTCATCGGATAGCTCCTTGTGACGTGTTTCGTTGAGGCTGCGAACCAAACGTGCAAGCACGGAAAGGTTTCCGACGAAGTTTTCAGCCCGCCGCGTCCAGAGCATAGCCTGCCGACCGTACGGTGCGGATAATATCGGGCCGGTCGCCGACATTGATCGCCTTGCGCAGCCGCCGGATATGTACGTCGACGGTACGCGATTCGATGTCCGAATCATGGCCCCAGACTGCATCGAGCAGTCGTTCGCGCGAGAAGACCCAGCCGGGATGTTCGAGGAAGTGCTTGAGGAGGCGAAATTCCGTCGGACCCAGCGGCACGACCTCGCCCCCGCGCCGGACGCGGTGGCCGACCGTGTCCATCTCGATATCGGCATAAGTCAGCGCCTCGCCGGCCAGCGCGGGCCGCACGCGGCGCAACACCGCGTTGACGCGCGCGACCAGTTCGCGCGGCGAAAACGGCTTGGTGACGTAATCGTCCGCCCCGGTTTCGAGGCCGCGGACCCGGTCCTCCTCCTCGCCGCGCGCGGTCAGCATGATGATCGGCACGTTCTGCGTCTCGGCCTGTCGCCGCAACTGGCGGCAGACCTCGATCCCCGACAGCCCCTCGACCATCCAGTCGAGCAGGACGATGTCGGGCGTCGCCTCGCGCGCCAGCAACAGCGCTTCCTCGCCCTCGTGCGTGCGGACGACCTCGAAATCCTCGCGCTGGAAATGAAAGGCGATCAGTTCGGCCAGCGCCGCATCGTCTTCCAGCAGCAACATCCGTGCCTTGGTCATGATTATCCTGCGAAGTCCGGGGTTTCACGCTCTGCCATCGTCTGGCCGGTCGCGGCGAAATAGACCATTTCGGCGACGTTGGTCGCATGGTCGCCGATGCGTTCCAGATTCTTGGCGACGAACAGCAGGTGGGCGACCTGGCTGATCGTCTTGGGATTTTCGACCATATAGGTCACCAGCACGCGGAAGATGCTGTTGTAATAATCGTCGAGCGCATTGTCGCGCTTGCAGATCTCGACCGCCGCCTGCGCGTCGCGCGCCGAAAAGGCGTTGAGCACGTCATGCACCATATCCGACGCGAGCTGCGCCATGGCGGGGAGGATGCTGAGCGGTTCGATGCGCGGGTCGTGCGTCTCGCCATGGATCGACGACACGCGCTTGGCGATGTTCTTGGCATAGTCGCCGATGCGTTCGATCACCGCTGCGATCTTGAGCGCCGCGACGACCTCGCGCAGGTCGTCGGCCATCGGCGCGCGCAGCGCGATGACGCGCACGACCAGCTTCTCGACCTCCGCCTCGATCGCGTCGATCGCCTTGTCCTGTGCGCGGACCTGCTTGGCGAGCGCGGGATCGTTGCGCGACAATGCCAGCATCGCGTCGTGGATCGCCTGTTCGGCAAGCCCGCCCATCTGCGAGATCAGCGCGCGCAGATGCCCGATGTCGCGATCGAATGCCTTGACGGTATGTTCGTGGCCCGTCGTCATTTCGCCTCCCTCAACCATAACGCCCCGTAATATAGTCTTTTGTGCGCTCTTGCCGGGGGTTGGTAAAGATATCCGAGGTCCGGCCATATTCGACCAGCGTGCCCAGATGGAAGAAGGCGGTACGCTGCGACACCCGCGCCGCCTGCTGCATGTTGTGGGTCACGATCGCGATCGCGTAGCGGCCGCGCAGTTCGTGGATGAGCTCCTCGATCTTCGCCGTCGCGATCGGATCGAGCGCCGAGCAGGGCTCGTCCATCAGGATCACTTCCGGATCGACCGCGATGGCGCGCGCGATGCACAGCCGCTGCTGCTGCCCGCCCGACAGCGCGGTGCCACTGTCGGTCAGGCGGTCCCTGACCTCGTTCCACAGCCCGGCGCGGGTCAGCGATCGTTCGACGATCCCGTCCATCTCGCCCTTCGACGTGGCGAGGCCGTGGATGCGCGGGCCGTAGGCGACGTTCTCGTAGATCGATTTGGGGAAGGGGTTCGGCTTCTGGAACACCATGCCGACGCGCGCGCGCAACTGCACCACGTCCATCGCGGGGGAATAGATGTCCTCGCCGTCCAGCCGGATGTCGCCGGTGACCCGGGCCGAGGCGACGGTGTCGTTCATCCGGTTCATCGTGCGCAGGAAGGTCGACTTGCCGCAGCCCGACGGGCCGATGAAGGCGGTGACATGTTCCATGTCGATGTCGATCGACACGTCCCTGATCGCCTGTTTCTGGCCATAGAACACGTCGACGCCGCGCGCCGACAGTTTCGGCGGTGCGTTGTTGAGAGTGGTGTCGGTCATTACCAGCGGGTCTCGAAGCGATTGCGGAGATAGATGGCGAGCGCGTTCATCGCGAGGAGGAACGCCAGCAGCACGAGGATCGCCGCGCTGGTCTTTTCGATGAAGCCGCGGCTGACCTGATCGGACCACAGGAAGATCTGCACCGGCAGCACGGTGGCGGGGTCGGCGAACCCCTGTGGCGCCTGGCTGATGAAGGCGCGCATGCCGATCATCAGCAGCGGCGCGGTCTCGCCCAGCGCGCGCGCCATGCCGATGATCGTGCCGGTCAGGATGCCGGGCAGCGCGAGCGGCAGGACATGGTGGAACACGACCTGCACCTTCGACGCGCCGATGCCGAGCGCCGCGTCGCGGATCGACGGCGGCACCGCCTTGATCGCGTTGCGCCCGGCGATGACGATGACCGGCATGATCATCAGCGCCAGTGTCAGCCCGCCGACGATCGGCGCCGAGCGCGGCAGGTTGAGCGTGCCGAGGAATACCGCCAGTCCGAGCAGGCCGAAGATGATCGAGGGGACGGCGGCGAGGTTGTTGATCGACACCTCGATCAGGTCGGTCCAGCGGTTCCGCGGGGCGTATTCCTCCAGATACAGCGCCGACAGCGTGCCGACCGGAAAGGCGATCAGCAGCGTGACGAGCATCGTCATCAGCGAGCCCTTGAGCGCGCCCCAGATGCCGACCGCCGTCGGATCGGTCGAGTCGGCCGATTGGAAGAAGTCGGTGTTGAACCCGGTCGAGATCGCGCCCGCGCGCTCCAGCCGCGCGACCATCGCTTCGTCCGCCGGCTCGCCATCACCCTTGGCCGCTTCCTCCAGCCCCGGCGCGGCGGGAACGGGGATGCTGACCTTTTGCGTCAGGATCGACGGATCGGCCTTGATCGCGTCACGCACCGTCAGCCATGCGCTGTCGGAAACGACACGGTTGTCCTCGCCGAACGCGGCTGCCGCCGTGCCGTTGACGGCGTTTTCGAGGCCCGCGCCGGCGAGTGCGAGGTCGGCGCCACGCGTCTTCAACTGCGCGCGGTCGACCTCGATCCCCGCCGATGGGAAGTCGATGGGCAGCGTGACGAGCGTCCGCTGGAACCCGCCGACGCCACTGATGAGCATGGTGACGAGCAGGAAGGCGAGGAACCCCGCCGACAGCACGACCGCCGCCAGCCCGAAGAAGCGGAAGCGGCGTTCGGCGGCATAACGGCGGCGGATGCGCTTCTGCATCGCCCCCGTCTTCCAGTCGGTCGGCACCCGTTCGGGCACATCCCGCTCGATCGCGGGCGATCCGGCGACGTTGGCAGGATTATTCATATGCTTCCCGGTACCGTTTCACGACGCGCAGCGCGACGACGTTGAGGAGGAAGGTGATCGCGAACAGCGTGAGGCCCAGCGCGAAGGCGGCGAGCGTCTTCGGGCTATCGAACTCCGCCTCGCCGGTCAGCAGGTCGACGATCTGCTTGGTGACCGTCGTGGCGCTTTCGAACGGATTGAGCGTGATCGAGGCGGCACCCGAGGCGGCCATGACGACGATCATCGTCTCGCCGATCGCCCTGGAGACGGCGAGCAGTACGCCCGCGACCACGCCGGGCAGCGCGGCGGGCAGCAGCACCTTGGCGATCGTCTCGCTGGTGGTGGCGCCCATCGCCAGGCTGCCGTCGCGCATCGACTGCGGCACGGCGGCGATCGAATCATCGGCCATCGACGACACGAACGGGATAATCATCACGCCCATGACGAGGCCGGCGGCCAGCGCGCTTTCCGAACTGGCGAACGGCATCCCCAGCACCACCGCGAGGTCGCGGATCGCGGGACCGACGGTCAGCGCGGCGAAATAGCCATAGACGACGGTCGGCACGCCGGCGAGGATCTCGAGGATCGGCTTCATCCACTTGCGCACGGCCGGGCGGGCGTACTGCGTCAGGTAGATCGCGCTCATCAGCCCGAACGGGATGGCGACGATCATCGCGATCACCGCGCCGATGAAGAACGTGCCCCAGAACAGCGGCACCGCGCCCAGCGTCGCGCCGGGATCGGACGATCGGATGACCTGCGGGCTCCAGTTGGTGCCGAACAGGAAATCGGTCACCGGCACGATGCGGAAGAAGCGCCAGCTTTCGACCACCAGTGACACGAAGATGCCGAGCGTGGTCAGGATCGCGATCAGCGACGCGACCAGCAGCGCCAGCATCACCGCGCGCTCGACCTGCGTACGCGCCCGGTAATCGGGGCGGATGCGGGTGAAGGCGAACGCCCCGCCGGCAAAGGCGAGCAGGATGGCAAGTGCGGTGCCGATCCAGTCGTAGCGGCTCTGCGCGGCGGCATAGGCCGGGGCCAGCACCTCTGCCTGCTGGTTGAACGCGCCATAGGCGGTGCCGCTGGCCAGCGCGCGCGCTTCGGCGAGGATCGCCGAGCGTTCGAAGCCGGGACCGGGCAGGCCGGTGGCGGCGGGCGTCGACAGCACCGCATCGCGCACCAGCGCGGGCGATACTGCGCTCCAGACGCTCAGGAACAATAGCGCCGGTGCGGCGATCCAGATCGCCATGTGCCAGCCATGCTGGCTGGGCAGCGAATTGGGGCGGTCGGCGGCGGTGACCGGCTTGGCGAAGCGGGCGGCGCGGGCGCGGGCGACCATCCAGCCGATGCCGCCGAACCCCAGCACCAGCAGGATCAGGGTGAAGCCGTGCATCAGTGCAGCCCCGCCGGGTCCATGACCGTCTGGTTCGCGATCTCCGCCGCCGATTCGGCGCGGACGGCGGCGGGCGCGGCGATCATCCCGCGGCGGGTCAGCGGACCGCCCGGGTCCCACGACTTCGCGAAGGTGGCGAGGAAGTCGGTCATGCCGGGCACCGGTTTGATATGCGCCTTCTTCACATAGAGGAACAGCGGACGCGCGCCGGGATAGGTGCCGCCGGCGATGCTGTCGTAGCTGGGGGCGATGCCGTCGATCGGCACGCCGTGCAGCCGCGACTTGTTCTCCTCGAGATAGGAATAGCCGAAGATGCCGATCGCGTTGGGGTTGGTCGACAGGTTCTGCACGATCAGATTGTCGTTCTCGCCCTTGTCGACATAGGCCGCGTCCTCGCGGATGCGGGTGCAGATGTCCTCGTAGCGGTCCTTGTCGCTGTCCTTGAGCGCCTTGGCCTGCGGGAACGCCGCCTCGCACGCCGGGACCATGATGAGTTCGACCAGCGCGTCGCGCGTCCCGCTGGTGGAGGGGGGGCCGAAGAACTGGATCGGGATCGCGGGCAGGGCGGGGTTGATTTCGTTCCACATCCGCGCGGTGTTGGGCCTGCCCAGCGGATTGGCCGACAGTGCCATGTAGACGTCGCGCCTGCTCAGCTGCAGCTTCGGTCCGTTGTTCGATTCGGCCAGCGCCACGCCGTCGACGCCGACCTGGATCTCCATGATCTCCTTCACCCCGTGCGACACGCAGCCGGCATATTCGGACTTCTTCAACCGGCGCGAGGCGTCGAGGATGTCGGGATGCTGCGGGCCGATGCCGGCGCAGAACAGCGCCGCACCCGCGCCGGTGCCGGTCGATTCGACCAGCGGCGCGCGCAGGTCGGGGTTGGCGTTCACCAGCATCTCCGCGACGGCGGTGGTGAAGGGATAGACGGTCGACGACCCGACGACGCGGATATGGTCGCGCGACGTCTGCGGCTCGCATGCGGCAAGCGCTAGGCCGAGGGCCACGACGGACGCGATCCGGCGATACATGCGGTTCCAGTTTCCATGGGCGTATACGGACATTCGCGACGCTCGGGCGTGCTGTGTTACCATCGCGTTACGGCTTCATGACACCGTGGAGGGGCAGCAGGACGGAAACCGTCGTGCCGTCGCCCACCACGCTGCCGATATCGAGGCGGCCGCGATGCCGCTCGACGATGTGCTTGACGATCGCGAGGCCGAGGCCGGTTCCCCCCAGCGCCCGGCTGCGCCCTGAGTCGACACGGTAAAAGCGTTCCGTAAGCCGTGGCAGATGCTCGATCGCCACCCCCTCCCCATGGTCGCGCACCACCAGTTCGGCCATGGTGTCGCGCGACGTCAGCCGCACCTCGACCGGAGTGCCGGCGCGACCATATTTCATCGCATTGCCCATGACGTTGTGCAGCAGCTGCGACAATTGCGCGCGGTCGCCGATCACAGTGACGTCGTGGTCGATCGTCAGGGCGACGTCGCCGCCGCGCGTCGGGTTGGTGGCGGCGAGTTCGTCGCGGACCGCCGGCACCATCGTCGACAGGTCGACCGCTTGGTCGGGGGGGCGATATTTCTCCGCCTCGATCCGGCTGAGGGAGATCAGGTCGTCGATCAGCCGCTGCATCCGCCGCGCTTCGTCGTTCATGACCTTCAGGAAGCGTTCGCGCACGCCCGGATCCTCGCCCGCCTCGTCGCGCAGCGTTTCGATGAAACCCAGCAGCGAGGCGAGCGGGGTGCGCAGTTCGTGGCTGGCATTGGCGACGAAATCGACGCGCATCCGTTCGGTCGCGCGGTTGCCGGTGCGGTCGACCAGATGCACCAGCCGCCGGTCGTGGGTCAGCGGACGGACGCGCATCTCCCAGCTCTGGTCGCGCGCGCCCAGGCCCACCAGCCCGACGGGTTCGCGATCGTCGCGCGTGCCGAACAGCCGTTCGGCCGCGGCCGGATGGCGGATGGCGAGGCGGACGTCGCCGCCGACGACATGCTGGCCCAGCAGCGCGAGCGCGGCGGGGTTCGCCGCCTCGACATGGCCCGCCGCAATGACGAGGATCGGTTCGTCGACCGCATCGATCGCCGACTGGGTCGCGGCGGCGGCATGCTGGCGCGCGGTGTCGGGTGATTCGGTGGGGCCCCGTTCGGGGGCGTGCAGCCCGGCGACCAGCACCGCGGCGACCGCGCCGACCAGCACGACCGCGCTGGCATTGATCCCGGCGCCCAGCAGCAGCGCCAACAGGGCGACGCCGACCGCGATGACGAGGGCGAGGGGCAGGCGGGGGCCGAATTCGTCCATCACCCCCGATTAGGCGGAAGTGTCGCGCAAGGCCAGAGGGGGCGGATCGCCCCTTTGTCGGACATTCCTTAACCCTCTTTGTCGTTGCGAAACGCGACGCATTGGGGAAGATGGCGCATGACCGACACGCCCACCCCCCCGAACGACGGTACGCTGGCACGGCGTACGCTGCTGATCGGTGCGGCGAGCGCGTCGGCGGTGGTGTCGATCCGCCCGGCGCTGGCACAGACGCAGGCGTCGATCATGACCTGCGAGATTCCGATTCCCGATCGCGCGCGCGCCGGACAGCTGATCGCGGCCGACGGTCAGGTCGTGGCGCCAGGCACGCCCGGCGCCTTTCCCGGTGCCAATCGGCCGTTCACCGGCGAGCAGGTGAAGGCGGCGATGAACGGGCAGAACCTGCCCGGCGCCGATGGCGACACGACCCGCGCCTATCTGAAATATGTCCAGCGGCTCCAGAACGGGACCAGCGGCTTCACCTGCTTCGCATCGCTTCAGATGCCGCGCGGCTGACGCAGCCGTGGCGGCACGCTATCGCGCGCCGCCGGTGGCATCGCTGCGCATCGTGCCGCTGGACCAGCTCAGCGCCGTCTATCACCGGGCGTCGGGGCAGACGCATGTCGTCGCGCCGCCGGTGCCCGAGATTCTCGACCTGCTGGCCGACCGGGCGATGACCGCCGATGAATTGCTGGCGGCGCTGGCGGCGCGCTACGACCTGGCCGATGGCGATACGGGGGGCCTCGTCGCGCGGCTGGACGAACTGGTCGATACCGGGCTGGTCGAGTGCGTGGACCAACCGGCGTGAGGCATGTCGCGACGTTGCGCATCGGGCCGGTCGGGTTCCGGATCGGCAGCGACTGGCGCACGCCGGTCGATCAGTTGCGTACCCTGTATCGCGACTATCCCCAGCCCGAGGATGGCATCGCCGACTTCAACGTGCGCCTGTTCGCCGCGCGGCCGTGGCGGCGGGTGGTGCGACCGTCGGTGATGATCGGCGGCGACTTCACCATCCCCGACGCCGCGCCGCTGCCGCTGGCGCAGGGGGTGCTGGCGGCGGAGATGGGGATGAACCTGCAAATGGCGCTGGCGCAGCGTCGCTACCTGCTGCTCCACGCCTCCGCCGCCGAGCGGGACGGGCGGGCGCTGCTGATGACCGGCGAATCGGGGGCGGGGAAGTCGACGCTGGCGGCGCTGCTGATGACGCGCGGGTGGCGGCTGATGGGCGACGAGTTCGCGCTGCTCGATCCGGCGACGGGGCTGGTCCACGCCTTTCCGCGCCTCGTCAGCCTGAAGAATGCCGCGATCGGTGTGATGGAACGCGCGGCGCCGGGCGGGCGGTTCGGGCCGTTTCTGGCAGCGACGCCCAAGGGGGATATCCGCCACCTCGTCCCCAATGCCGCGGCGATCGCGGCAATGGACGTGCCGGCGCGACCGGCGCTGCTGCTGTTCCCCACCTATGGACAGGCGCAGGCGGTGCGTCCGGTCGAACCGGCCGAGACGTTCGTGCGGCTGACCCAGGCGTCGACCAATTATGTGGCGATGGGCGAGCGCGGCTTCGACGCGCTGACCGGGCTGGTTCGCAGGCTACCGGTGCGGGCGATCGATTATCCCGATACCGAAACCGCACTCGCACTGGTCGAGACGCTATGGAGCGAGCTGGCATGAGCGGCGCGCTGGTCGCCGCGGTGCTGGCCGATCCGGCGCGGGCGACCGGGCTGAACGCCGGACAGTGGAACGCGCTGATCGCGGCGGCGCGGGCCGAGCAGCTGATCGGCAGCGTCGCCGTGCGGCTGGACGGCGTGGCCATGCCCCCGGCGGCGGCGCGCATCCTCGCCGATGCCCGTGCCTCCGCCGAACAGGGACGGGTGGCGGCGTTGTGGGAGGCGGAGGCGGCACAGCGGGCGCTGGCCCCGCTCGGGCTGCCGGTGGTGCTGCTGAAAGGAACCGCGTTCGTCGCCGCCGGGCTGGATGCGGGGCGGGGGCGGGCGATCGGTGACCTCGACATCCTCGTGCCGCGCGAACATCTCGATGCGGTGGAGGCCGCGTTGCTGGCGGCGGGGTGGGAATGGGTGAAGCCCGACCCTTATGACGACGCCTATTATCGCCGCTGGATGCACGAGCTGCCGCCGCTGATCCACCGCGACCGGGACCGGATGATCGATGTGCATCACACGATCCTGCCCCCGACCGCGCGGCCGACGCCCGATGCGGGGGCGTTGATCGCCGATGCCGTGCCGCTGTGCAACGGGCTGTCGGTGCTGTGCCCGGAGGACATGGTGGCCCACGCCGCCGCGCACCTGTTCGCCGATGGCGATTTGCAGGGGGGCTTGCGCAACCTGTGGGACATCGACCGGCTGGTGCGCGAGTTTGTCGAGCGGGATGCCGGGTTCATCGCGGCGCTGACCGAGCGGGCGGCGCGACATCAACTGTCGGACGCGGTGGCCCGCGCGCTCAGGCTGGCGCGGCGGATCTATGGGACGCCGGGCGGTGGGGAACCGGTGGCGTCGGATGGGTTGTTCGCCCGGCGGCTGCTGGCGCGCGACGGCTGGGGGCGATTGCGGCACAAGGGCACCGAGTTCGGTTTCTATGTCCGCTCGCACTGGCTCAGGATGCCGCCTGCGATGCTGGCGCGGCATTTGTGGACGAAGTTTCGGAAGAAGAAATAGGTGGTTCGCGCGGAGGCGCGGAGACGCGGAGAAGAAGTTTTTATTTCGCGCAGAGGCGCAGAGGACGTTGAGGGTAGCGCTCGCCGCGACTGCGGCTCTTCACCATGGGGCGCCAACAGGAATCAGGCTGCGCCAGACAGGCTGACATGGCCTGCTCAACAACATCTCAGCGTTCTCTGCGCCTCTGCGCGAACAATCCTCTTCCTCTTCGTGCCTCCGCGCCTTCGCGTGAAAATCCTATTTTCTTTCGATTACCGCCACATCCCCCGCGTATCGTAAAGCTGCTTGCCCGCCCGAGCCTCGACCGGCACCGCCTTGAACGCGCTGTGATCGACCAGCACGACCAGAATATCGTTGGCCAGCCCCTCGTCCAGCGACACCAGCCGCCCGCCGTCGAGCGAACGGGGCAGGGCGGTGACGAACGGTTCGACCAGATCGATCCGGTCGCCGTACCGGGCGATCAGGTCGGCGGCGACCTTCACCGCTGGACTTTCGCGCAGGTCGTCGATGTCGGCCTTGAACGCCAGCCCGAGCAACGACGCGCGGGCGTCCGGTGACGCGTCGAGCATCGCCACGACCCGGCCGACGACATGATCGACCTTGCCGTCGTTCACTTCGCGCGCGGTGCGGATCAGCGGGGTCTGTTCGGGGGCGGCGTCGACGATGAACCACGGGTCGACCGCGATGCAGTGCCCGCCGACGCCGGGGCCGGGCTTCAGGATGTTGACGCGCGGGTGGCGGTTGGCCAGCTCGATCACGTCCCAGACGTTCAGCGCCATCTTGTCGCACACGATCGACAATTCGTTGGCAAAGGCGATGGCGACGTCGCGGCTGGTATTTTCGACCAGCTTGACCATTTCGGCGGTGCGCGCGGTGGTGACGGTGCACGCCCCCTCGACGAAGCGGCGATAGAAGTCGCAGGCGGCTTCGGCACAGGCCGGGGTGATCCCGCCGATCGAACGTTCGTTCGACACGAGTTCGAGAATGATGCGCCCCGGCAGCACCCGTTCGGGGCAATAGGCGATGGCGATGTCGGGCGCATCCGACAGGCCGGGCAGGGCCAGGTCGGGGCGCAATTCGGCCAGCAGGTCGCGAATCTGTTCGGTGGTCCCGACCGGCGAGGTCGATTCGAGGATCACGGTGTTGCCCCGCGCCAGCACCGGCGCGATAGCGCGGGTGGCGTTCAGGACATAGCTGATGTCGGGCGCATGGCCCGGCCCGAACGGCGTCGGCACCGCGATGACGAACACGTCGGCCGGCGACGGCACGGTGGCGGTGGTAAGGCGTCCGAGCAGCACGACGTCGCGCACCAGCGTGTCGAGATCGGCCTCCTCGATATGGATGTCGCCGCGCGCGACCGTGTCGACGACGTGCTGGCTGACGTCGATGCCGATCACCCGCGCGCCCGACCGGGCGACGACGGCGGCGGTCGGCAGGCCGATATAGCCCAGCCCCACGACGCACACGTCATAGGTGTCGGCAGCGGCGATGCGCTGTTCAAGCATAGAGGGTCTCCACGATGCGGGCGGACGCATGGCCGTCTCCGAAAGGATTGTGCGCCTTTGCCATCGCGGCATAGGCGTCGGGGTCGTCGAGCAGTTGCGTGACCTCGGCGACGATGCGGTCCTCGTCCGAACCGATCAGCCTGGCGGTGCCGGCCATCACGCCTTCGGGGCGCTCGGTCGTCTCGCGCATCACCAGCACCGGCTTGCCCAGACCCGGTGCCTCCTCCTGCACCCCGCCCGAATCGGTCAGGACGAGGTGGCACAGGTCGAGCAGGCGGACGAAATGCGGATAGTCCTGGGGGGCGATCATCGCCACGCGCGGATTGTGCCCGAGGATCGCGTCCATCGGCCCGCGGACCTGCGGATTGGGATGGACCGGAAAGATAACGCCGACATCGTCGCGCGCGGCGATGCGGGCGATGGCGCGGGCGATGCTTTCCATGCCGCCGCCGAAATTCTCGCGCCGGTGGGTGGTCACCAACACCACGCGCTTGCCTGCGAACCGCTGCGCCAGATCGTCGAGCGCCTGCGTCCGTGCCGGTTCGGCGGCGATCCGTGTCCGGGCCATGTGCAGCGCGTCGATGACGGTGTTGCCGGTCACCAGCACGCGGTCGCCTGGCACATTCTCCGCCAGCAGCGCGTCGGCGGCGGTCTGCGTCGGGGCGAAATGCAGGTCGGCGATGCTGCCGACGATCTTGCGGTTCACCTCTTCGGGCCACGGATGATAGATGTCGTGGCTGCGCAGGCCCGCCTCGACATGCGCGACCGGGACCTTGCGGTAATAGGCGGCGAGCGCGGCGACCATCGCGGTGGCGGTGTCGCCCTGCACGATCACCCGGTCGGGCTTCTCGGCGTCGAAGACCGGGCCGAGCGCACCCAGCAACCGCGCGGTCAGGGCATCGAGCGACTGGCCGGCGGTCATGATGTTCAGGTCGATGTCGGGCACGATCCCGGCAAATTCCATGACCTGATCCAGCATCTCGCGGTGCTGCGCGGTGACGACGACGCGGGTGTCGAATCCGGGATGGGCGCGCAGGGCGTGGATCAGCGGGAACAGCTTGATCGCTTCGGGCCGCGTGCCGAAGACGACCAGTATCCGCTGCACCTGCTTGCCCATCATACGCCCCCGCGACCCGGATTGGCCGCTATCATGCCGGGCCTAGCCGCGGGAGCTTAATAATTGGTGGGCGACCCGATCCTCCCCGGCACGGGGAGGGGGACCAGCGAAGCTGGTGGAGGGGGGTGTCCGCGTATGGACCGGTTGCGTTGCGTCGCCATCCCCCTCCACCACTGCTTCGCGGCGGTCCCCCTCCCCGTGTCGGGGAGGAGCTTATCCGTGATACCGCTCCGCCACCTTGTCCCGCGAAGCATTCGGCGCGATCTTCGCTTCCGCCGCCTCCAGCGCTTCCCAGTCCGCCACGTCGGGCAGCGACGGGATGCAGACCGCCTCGCCCAGCTCCAGCCCCCGCAGCGACGCGACGACGAGGTCGTCGGGCTCCATCACCCGTTCGGGCGGGAAGTCGTCGACGCTCTTGCCCGCGACATGGTGGAAATTGGTCGCGGTGACGCCGGGGATCAGCAGCTGGATGCGGATGTTGCCGTCCTTCGCCTCGGCCTGCATCACGCGGGTATAATAGGCGACATAGGCCTTGGTCGCGCCATAGCCGGCATAGCTCGGCATCTTGGTGAACAGCGTGCCCGACCCGACATTGATGATCGTGCCCGTACCCGACCGCTTCATGCCGGCCATCGCCGCATCGGCCAGCCGGCTGAACGCCACGACGTTGAGCAGCAGCATGTCGGTCATGTCGTCGCGGTCGCCTTCGCCGACTTTGCCCATCGCGGCGAAGCCGGCATTGTTGACGAACAGCGCGACCGGATCGCCCGCCTCCAGCCGTTCCTCGACCACGTCGAGGTCGTCGGGATCGGCGAGGTCGGCGGCGATCACCTCGATATCGATGCCGTGTTCGGCGGACAGCTGTTCGGCGAGGTCGCGCAGCCGGTCCTCGCGCCGCGCGACGATCACAAGATCGTGGCCGGTGCGGGCGAGATGATGCGCGAAGCTCAGGCCGATACCGGACGATGCGCCGGTGACGAGGGCGACGGGGCGGGTCATGGCAAATCCTTGCGTGGAGGAACAGTTCAGGCCGACAAACGCGCCAGCGTCGGGATAAGCTCGTCGAAATGATCGATGATCGCATCGGCGCCCAGTTCGGCGACCGGCTGCATCATGAATCCGAACGAACAGGCGACAGAGGGAATGCCGGCATTGCGTGCGGCATCGATATCGAAATGCGAATCGCCGACGAACGCCGCGCGTCCGCCGCCGCACTGCGCGATCATCGCATCGATCGGCGCGCGGTTCGGCTTCGACTTGCCCGGCCCCAGCGTATCGCCGCCGATGATGCAGGCGAAGCGGCGGGTCAGGTCGAGTTCGTCCAGCAGGCGCCGGGCCAGCCCCTCCAGCTTGTTGGTGACGATCGCGGACTTCACGCCCATCGCATCGAGCCGGTCGAGCGCTGCCATCGCGCCGGGAAAGGGGCGCGAGCGGACCGCGATATGGGCCTCGTAATGGCCGAGCAGCATCCGGTGCAGCCGGTTCAGTTCGGCATCGTCGCAGCCGCCGGTCGCTTCCATCCCCTGGCGCAGCATGTGCTTCGCGCCGCCGCCGATCATCGGAATGACCTGTTCGCGCGTCAGCAGCGGGCGGCCGGCATCGGCGAGCGCATGGTTGACAGCATCGGTCAGGTCGCCGCTGGTGTCGACGAAGGTGCCGTCGAGATCGAAGCCGACGATATCGAATGAAATCTTTGTCATCATCGCCGCATTGGCGCGCGCGATATGGAATTGGCAAGGGTCGTGTGCCACAGACGGCCCCCATGAGCGCACAACCGATCGCCGCCGTGATCCTCGCCGCCGGGCAGGGTACGCGCATGAAATCGACGAAGCACAAGGTGCTGCATCCGCTGGCCGGGCAGCCGATGCTGTTCCACCTGCTCGACAGCCTCTCGGCCGCGAACGTCACCCGCCGCGTGGTGATCGTCGGCGCGGTCGGCGAACAGGTCGAGGCCGCCGTCGCCGGGCGCGAAGTCGAGATCGCGTGGCAGCGCGAGCAACTGGGCACCGCGCACGCCGCGCTGCAGGCGAAGGACACGCTGGCCGACCATGACGGCATCGTGCTGGTCTGTTTCGGCGACACGCCGCTCCTGTCGGCGGACACCGTCGCGCGGCTGGCCGCGCGGCTGGGCGACGCGGACCAGCCGATGGTCGCGGTGCTGGGCTTCCGCCCTCCGCAAGCCGCCGCCTATGGCCGGATCATCGCCGACGATGCCGGCAACATCGCCAAGATGGTCGAGTTCGAAGACGCCACGGCGGACGAACGTGCGGTGAACCTGTGCAACAGCGGCGTGACCGCGGTGCGCTCGGCCGACCTTTGGCCGCTGCTGGAGCGGGTCGGCAACGCCAATGCGGCGGGCGAATATTATCTGCCCGACATCGTCATGCTCGCCATCGCCGACGGGCGCGGCGCGGTGGTGATCGAAACCGGTGCCGACGAAGTCGCCGGCATCAACAGCCGCGCCGAACTGGCGGCGGTCGAGGCGGCTTGGCAGGACAAGCGCCGCGCCCGGGCGATGGCAGACGGCGTGACGCTGGTCGCGCCCGACACCGTCTTCTTCGCACACGACACGCAACTCGGCCGCGACGTGACGATCGAACCGAACGTCGTGTTCGGTCCCGGCGTGACCGTCGCCGACGATGTCGTCATCCACGCCTTCAGTCACCTTGAGGGCGCGGCCGTCGCGACAAAGGCGGATGTCGGCCCCTATGCCCGCCTGCGCCCCGGCGCGATGCTGGGCGAGGGCAGCCGGGTCGGCAATTTCGTCGAGGTGAAGAACACGACGCTGGGCAAGGGCGCGAAGGCCAACCACCTGACCTATCTGGGCGACGCCAGCGTCGGGGCCGACGTCAATATCGGCGCGGGCACGATCACCTGCAATTACGACGGCTTCTTCAAATACCGTACCGAGATCGGCGCGGGCGCGTTCATCGGATCGAACAGCGCGCTGGTCGCGCCGGTGAAGATCGGCGACGGTGCGCTGGTCGCCGCCGGATCGGTCGTGACCCGCGACGTCGCAGCCGATGCGCTGGCGCTGGTCCGTGCCGAACGCGCCGATCATCCTGGTTGGGCGATGCGCTTCCGCAACAAGCAAAAGGCCGCGAAGGCCGCGAAGAAATAAGCGGGCCTTCCCGCCGGAGAGATACGGATATGTGTGGAATTGTTGGGATCATCGGCACCGAGAGCGTCGCCGACCGGCTGCTCGACGGGCTCAAGCGCCTCGAGTATCGCGGGTATGATTCGGCCGGTATCGCCACCGTCGAGGCGGCTTCGATCGAGCGCCGCCGCGCGTCGGGCAAGCTGAAGAACCTTGCCACCGAGCTGGCCGCGCACCCGCTGCCCGGCAATATCGGCATCGCCCACACCCGCTGGGCGACGCATGGTGGCCCGACCACCGACAACGCGCACCCGCACGCCACGCAGGAAGTCGCGGTGGTCCACAACGGCATCATCGAAAATTTCAAGCCGCTGCGCGAGGAATTGACCGCGCGCGGCCGGGTGTTCACCAGCGAGACCGATACCGAGGTCGTCGCCCATCTGGTCAGCGAACAGGTCGAGGCCGGGCTGTCCCCGCAGGACGCGGTGAAGGCGATCCTGCCGCGGCTGCACGGCGCGTTCGCGCTCGCCATCCTGTTTCGCCAGCATGACGACCTGCTGATCGGCGCGCGGCTCGGCTCGCCGCTGGTCGTCGGCTATGGCGAGGGCGAAGTGTATCTCGGCTCCGACGCGCTGGCGCTGGCGCCGCTGACGCAGCGCATCGCCTATCTGGAGGAGGGCGACTGGGTCGTCTGCCGCCGCGACGGCACCGACATCTTCGATCGCGACAACAATCCCGTCGACCGCCCGGTCACGCTGTCGGGCGTCACCGGCGCGCTGATCGACAAGGGCAATCATCGCCACTTCATGCAGAAGGAGATCTACGAACAGCCGATCGTCGTCGCCCAGACGCTGCGCTCGTATCTCCAGCGGTTCGAGGGCAAGGTGACGATGCCGATCCCCGATTTCGACCTGTCGGGGATCCGGCGCGTCACGATCGTCGCGTGCGGCACCAGCTTCTATGCCGGGATGGTCGCCAAATACTGGTTCGAACAGTTCGCGCGGGTGCCCGTCGACTTGGACGTCGCGTCCGAGTTCCGCTACCGCGCGCCGGTGATGGAGGAGGGGGGCCTCGCCCTGTTCATCAGCCAGTCGGGCGAGACCGCCGACACTCTCGCCGCGCTGCGCCATGCCAAGGGCGAGGGGCAGACGATCGCGGTCGTCGTCAACGTGCCGACCAGCACCATGGCGCGCGAAGCCGACCTGCTGCTGCCGACCCATGCCGGGCCGGAGATCGGCGTGGCATCGACCAAGGCGTTCACCTGCCAGCTTGCCGTGCTCGCCGCACTCGCCGCGAACCTTGCCAAGGCAAAGGGGCGGCTGAGCGAGGCCGAGGAACGCAGCATCGTGCGTCATCTGGCCGAGGCACCGGCGTCGATCAATGCCGCGCTCGCCTATGACGAGGCGATCGAGGGCATGGCCGGGGTCATCGCAGCGGCGCGCGACGTGCTGTATCTCGGACGCGGCACCGACTATCCGCTGGCGCTGGAAGGGGCGCTCAAGCTCAAGGAAATCAGCTATATCCATGCCGAGGGCTATGCCGCGGGCGAGATGAAGCACGGGCCGATCGCGCTGATCGACGAACATGTCCCGGTGATCGTGATCGCGCCGTCGGGGCCGCTGTTCGACAAGACCGTCAGCAATATGCAGGAAGTGCAGGCGCGCGGCGGCAAGGTCGTGCTGATCTCCGACTATGACGGCATCCAGGCGGCGGGCGATGGCGCGGTGGCGACGATCACCATGCCCAAGGTCCACCCGCTGATCGCGCCGATCGTCTACGCGGTGCCGGTGCAGTTGTTGGCGTACCATGTCGCCGTGGCGAAGGGCACGGATGTCGATCAGCCGCGTAACTTGGCGAAGTCGGTGACGGTGGAATAGGGCGGGGCATGGGGCTCGACGGGACAGCTTTACCCATCTGGCCCCGAACGTCATCCCAGCGCAGGCTGGGATCTCCTGGTGATAGCGCGCAGCTAAAGCCGCTTGAGGCCCCAGCCTTCGCTGGGGCGACGGGCCGGGTGACGTAACGTTCGAGAGGTCAGCCCCTATCGTGGCAGCAACAAACTCGCGTCGCCATAGGAATAGAAGCGATACCCTCCCGCGATCGCATGGGCATAGGCGGCCTGCATCCGCTCGCGCCCCATCAAGGCCGAGACCAGCATGAACAGCGTCGAGCGCGGCAGGTGGAAATTGGTCATCAGCCCGTCGATCCCGCGAAAGCGATAGCCCGGCGTGATGAAGATCGCGGTGTCGCCTTCGAACGGCTGCACCCGGCCTTGCGGATCGCAGGCGCTTTCGATCAGGCGCAGGCTGGTGGTGCCTACCGCGATCACACGACCGCCGGCGGCGCGCACCGCGTTCAGCCGGTCGGCGGTGGCGCTATCGATCCGGCCCCATTCGGCATGCATCCGGTGGTCGTCGGTATCCTCGGCCTTGACCGGCAGGAAGGTGCCCGCGCCGACATGCAGCGTCAGCGTGGCATGGCCGATCCCCGCCGCCTCGATCGCCGCCATCAGTTCGGGCGTGAAGTGCAGCGCCGCGGTCGGCGCGGCGACGGCGCCGGCTTCCCGCGCGAACAGCGTTTGGTAATCCTCGGCATCGCGGGCGTCGGCGCCGCCACGCTTCGACGCGATATAGGGCGGGAGCGGCATGCGCCCGGCGCGCTCCAGCAGCAGTTCGACCGGCTCGTCACCCTGAAAATCGAGCGCGAGGCTGCCGTCTTCGCCCTTGTCGCCGGCGATCGCGGTGACGCCGGCGCCGAAATCGATGCTGTCGCCGTCGCGCAGCCGCCGCGCGTTGCGGACGAACGCACGCCAGCGTCGCGGCCCTTCGCGCTTGTGCAGCGTCGCGCCGATCGTCGCGTCGCCGCGCTTCCCCTCCAGCTGCGCCGGGATCACCCGCGTGTCGTTGAACACCAGCAGGTCGCCGGCGCGCAGGCACGACGGCAGATCGGCGACGCCGCGGTCGAGCGTCGCTTCGCCGCTCAGTACCAGCATCCGCGCCGCGTCGCGCGGGGCGGCGGGGCGCAGCGCGATACGATCGTTGGGCAGTTCGAAGTCGAACAGGTCGACATGCATCGGCGGCGTGACGTCCCTAGCGCGGACGGACCGGCTGGGCGCGGCGCGGCGCCGGCGTGCGCGGCGTGGTGGCGGGCAGCGGGGCGACGGTTTCGGGCAGCGCGACCGGTGCCTCCGCCTGGTACGGCGGGGGATTGTCGCTGGCGATATAGGCGTGGACGATACGCGACGGGTTCGCCGGCGGCTCGCCGCGTTCGATCGTGTCGACATATTGCATGCCGCCGATCACCCGCCCGAACACCGTGTACTTCTTGTCGAGCGCGAGGCGCGGAGCGAGCATGATGTAGAACTGGCTGTTCGCGCTGTTCTCGTCCTGCGCACGCGCCGCCGCCACCGCGCCGCGGACGTGGGGGAGGTAGTTGAACTCCTTCTCCACGTTCGGCAGCTTCGATCCGCCGGTGCCGTCGCCGTCGGGATCGCCGCCCTGCGCCATGAACCCGTCGATGACCCGGTGGAAGGCGAGGCCGTCATAGAATTTGTCGCGGGTCAGCGTCTTGATCCGCGCCACCATCTTGGGCGCAACGTCGGGCCGCAGCCAGATCGTCACCCGCCCGCCGGTCGACAGGTCGAGGATCCACAGGTTGCGCGTGTCGGTGGTCGACGGCGGCGGCTCGCGCCCGGGCACGTCGATGACCTGCGCAAGGGCGGGCAGCGCGAAGAACGAGGCGAGGAAAGCGAGCAGGATAGCGAGACGACGCATGAACTTCCCGGATGCGCGAGGAAACTTTTGGGTGCAGACCGGCGCGCATAGACCATGTCGTCGCTTGCGCCAATCTGAACATGTCATGGTCGCCGAACGCCACGATACGGCAAAAGGGATTGGCAAACGACCGAACGCCCGGCTATCACCCGTGGCGACTGGACGGAGAACCGATCGGTCCGGCGTCGCTTCCACGAAAGCGACCGGAGAGGGGCAGGGCGCGATATGCGCCCGACGACAAGGGCTGTTGAATGGCGACTGACGACGATCAGCACGTACCCGCAGGCGGCGCGACCGCGCTGGACGGCGGGCCGGACAATCCCCGCAGGCGCGACTATCTGTCGATCGGCGCGGTGGCCTTTGCGGGAGTCGGCGCGGGCGTGATCGCGCTGCCGCTCATCAACCAGATGTCGCCCGCCGCCGACACGCTGGCGCTGTCCACCACCGAAATCGACCTGTCGGCGATCGAGCCGGGACAGGCGATCAAGGCGACGTTCCGCAAACAGCCGCTGTTCGTGCGCAACCTTACCCCTAAGGAAATCGCAGAGGCCGATGCGGTCCCGCTCAGCGAACTGCGCGATCCGCAGACGCTGGAGGAACGCACCAAGACCGGCAAGGCCAACTGGCTCATCACGCTGGGCGTCTGCACCCATCTCGGCTGCGTGCCGCTGGGCGCGGGCGAGGGCGAGAACAAGGGCCCGTTCGGCGGCTATTTCTGCCCGTGCCACGGCTCGGCCTACGACACTGCCGGGCGCATCCGTTCCGGCCCCGCGCCGCAGAACCTGCACGTTCCCGAATACGCATTCACGTCCGACACCGTCGTGACGGTCGGCTGAGGAGACAGTCATGAGCTTCCCCTGGGCCAAGCATTACGAACCGAAACAGCCGCTGATGCGCTGGCTGGACGAGAAGCTGCCGCTTCCCCGGTTGGTCTACAACGCGGTCGGCGCCGGTTATCCGGTGCCGCGCAACCTTAACTATTTCTGGAATTTCGGCGTGCTCGCCGGCGCCGCGCTGGCGGTGCAGATCATCACCGGCATCGTGCTGGCGATGCATTATGCCGCCAACGGCGCCGTGGCGTTCGATTCGGTCGAGCGCATCATGCGCGACGTGCCGTCGGGCTGGTTCCTGCGCTATGCCCATGCCAACGGCGCGTCGATGTTCTTCATCGTCGTCTACACCCATATCGCCCGCGGCATCTATTACGGGTCGTACAAGGCCCCGCGCGAGATGGTGTGGCTGCTGGGCGTCGTCATCTTCCTGCTGATGATGGCGACCGCGTTCATGGGCTATGTGCTTCCGTGGGGGCAGATGAGCTTCTGGGGGGCGCAGGTCATCACCGGCTTCTTCTCGGCGATACCCGGTGTGGGCGAAACGATCCGCGTGTGGTTGCTGGGCGGCTATGCGCCGGACAACGCCGCGCTCAACCGCTTCTTTTCGCTCCACTATCTCCTGCCGTTCGTGATCGCCGGCGTCATCGTCCTGCACATCTGGGCGTTGCATATCCCCGGCTCGAACAACCCGACCGGCGTCGAGGTGAAGGGGCCGCAGGATACGGTGCCGTTCCACCCCTATTACACCGCGAAGGACGGGTTCGGGCTGGGCGTGTTCCTGATCGTGTTCGCGTCGCTGATCTTCTTCGCGCCGAACCTGCTCGGCCATCCGGACAATTACATCCCGGCCAACCCGCTCTCGACGCCCGCGCACATCGTGCCCGAATGGTATTTCCTGCCCTTCTACGCGATCCTGAAGGCGTTCACCGTCGACTTCATCTTCCCGGCGAAGCTGTGGGGCGTGCTGGCGATGTTCGGCTCGATCCTGCTGCTGTTCTTCCTGCCGTGGCTCGACAAGTCGCCGGTCAAGTCGGCGAACTATCGTCCGACCTACCGCATCTTCCTGATCGTGCTGCTCGTGGACGTGCTGGTGCTCGGCTATCTCGGCGGGGCGGAGGCGACGCCGATCACGGTGCTGCTCAGCCAGATCGCGGCGGGATATTATTTCGCGCACTTCCTGGTCGTGCTGCCGATCGTGTCGGCGATGGAGCGTCCGCGCCCGCTGCCCAACTCGATCACCGAAGCGGTGCTGAAGGGCGAAGGCGGCACCTCGCCCGTGCAGACCGCCGCCCATGGCCATGCCTCGCCGGCCGCGGCCGAGTAAGGGAATAACGATGCTCTCCTTCGCTTCCCGCTTTCTCGCCCGCAACCTGAACCTCGTCGTGGGTGCCGGCTTCCTGTTCGCGCTGCTGCTCGGCATCTTCTCGACCGTCGGCGGCATGATCAACGACAAGCCGGTCCATTCCGCCGAGCACGAGTTCCACCTGAAGCCGCGCGAGGCGGGGCTGCAATCGGCCGGCATCTTCGGCACCTTCGACAAGCAGCAGCTGCAGCGCGGGTTCCAGGTCTATAAGGAAGTCTGCTCGGCCTGCCATTCGATCCGGCTGATGTCGTTCCGCGACCTCGAGGCGCTCGGCTATGACGAGGGGCAGGTCAAGACGATCGCCACCGACTGGCAGATCGAACAGCCGAGCGTTAACCCGGAAACGGGCGAGCCGGCGACGCGCAAGAACCTGCCGTCGGATCGCTTTCCGCTGGTGTTCGCCAACGACGTCGCCGCGCGTGCCGCCAATAATAATGCGGTGCCGCCCGACCTGTCGTTGATGACCAAGGCACGCGACGACGGTCCCGACTATGTCTATTCGCTGCTGACCGGCTATCGCGCGCAGCCGGCGGACCTGCTCAGGAAGTTCCCCGAGGCGAAGACGCCCGACGGGTTGCACTACAACCCCTATTTCGCGACCCTCAACCTCGCCATGGCGCCGCCGCTGACCGCCAACGATCAGGTTCAGTATCAGGACGGCACCCGGGCCACGGTGGATCAGATGTCGAAGGACGTGTCGGCGTTCCTGACCTGGACCGCTGAGCCGAAGCTGGAAACCCGCCACACCTGGGGTCTGGCGACGGTCATCTTCCTGCTGATCTTCACCGGCCTTGCCTTCGGTGCCTATCGCAATATCTGGCGGGGCATGAAGCATTGAGCGGCACGGATGGCGTCGGGCCGGCAGAGCTGGCCCGACGCATCCGTACCATTCCGGACTTCCCCAGGCCCGGCATCCAGTTCCGGGACATCACCACGCTGATCCTCGATCCCGAAGGGTTGCGGCTAGCCGTCGACGGCATGGTCGCGGCGGTCGCGGGACCGATTGACCTTGTCGCGGGGATCGAGGCGCGGGGGTTCGTCTTCGCACCCGCCGTCGCGCTGGCGCTGGGCGCTGGCGTGCTGCTGATCCGCAAGGACGGCAAGCTGCCCGGCGCGACCATCGCCGAGGATTATGCGCTGGAATATGGCACCGACCGGATCGCGATCCATGCCGATGCCTGCGCGCCCGGCGCGCGCGTGTTGCTGGTCGACGACCTGATCGCCACCGGCGGTACGGCGCGTGCGGCGGTAAGGCTGCTGCGCAAGGCGGGGGCCAGCGTCGAACAGGCGATGTTCGCGATCGACCTGCCCGACCTCGGCGGGGCGGCCGCGTTGCGCGCCGAGGGGATCGCGGTGTCGGCGCTGGTGGCGTTTCCGGGGCATTGAGGTCGGGCGGGATGGCTGGTTCGTAGTTCGGGCCCGCCGCGACGAACCCGCAATGCTCGCCACGTACCGGGTTGTCGCCGTTGGGATGCCGAATCATTGCGGCCCAGCGACCGACACGGAGTTGATCCGGGGTGACGGGTAGGGCTTTCCAAAAGAACGACGGTCGTTCGACGGGGCAAGTCCGAGGCGCGTCATCGTCATGGTCGCGGTAGATCGCCCCCGCCAGAAGCCCGTCCGGCCCATCATCCACCCCGTCCGGACAGCCCACGTTCAGGCACGAATGCGTACCCGTGACAGCCTGAACAGGAACCAGCGGCCGCGACCGACCGTTGCTTCGTGTCATCCAATCTCGGCGCCGAGCCCGCAGCCCGTCGCCAGCGGGAGCAAGCGCCATGTTTCATCGGCTTCGCGCGATCATGTTTACCTTGGCCCTCGGGGCGGGCGCTTCCGCCTGTGCCTATGGCGATTACGGTTATGGCGGGGTCAATGTCGGCTATGCCTCGCCCGGCTATTATGGCGGGGGTATCGGCGGCGGATATTATGACGGCTATGCCGGCGGGTTCGGCGATCCCTATTGGGGCTGGTTCGGCGACTATTATTATCCGGGCACCGGCTACTACGTCTACGACCGCTATCGGCGGCCGTTCCGCTGGAACGATCGCCAGCGTTATTACTGGCAGCAGCGCCGGGGCCAATGGCGTGGCGACTGGGGCGGCGGGCGGCCGCGCTGGGATAACTGGAACCGGCCGGGCTGGCGCGGCGACCGTCGGCCGGGGTTCGACAATCGGCCCGGTTTCGAGAACGTGCCCCGCGGCAGCAGCCAGTCTCCCTATCAGGGCCGGCCGGGCGGCTGGCGTGACCGGCCGAGTGCCGGCACCGGTGACGGCCGTCCGGACTTCGGTAATCGGCCGCGCGGGAGCTGGCGCGGCAACCGGCCCGATGCGACGCCGGGTAGCGGGCGACCCGGCTTCGAGCGGCGTCGCGGGTTCGAGAACGTCCCGCGCGGCACCAGCCCGTCGACGGTGCCCGGTCGGCCGGACATGGGCGGCGTGCGCGGCTTCAACCGGCCCGAGCGGATCGGCCCCAACCCCGGCGCTTTTCGTGGCGGCGAGGGGCGCGGACCGCGCGGCGGCGGCGGTCGCGGCGGGCGTCGCCCGAACTGATCGTCGTCAGGGATTGATCCGTCGCTATCAAAACGGGTGTCATCCCGGCGGAAGCTGGGACCTCCCGGTGGTCGGACGCTGCAGGAGCCGATGGAGACCCCAGCCTTCGCCGGGGTGACGTCTTCATACGGATGGATCAAAAACCTAACGTCCGGCCCTTTCGTTGCCCCCGACCGGTTCCGGGATCGGCGGCGCGGCGGTCGATGCCGTCCGCAGCTTTGACGATCACGTCCGGGCCACGGTGGACCGATGCGCGCGCGAATGTCGATCGGCGCTATGTCGCCCCGGCGCCGGCCCGCGTGGCGATCAGCGCCAGCGAGATGAAGGTCATCACGACCTGATCGTCCTGGTTGCGTACCGTCACCTTGCTGGCGACGCTGCCCATTTCCGGGCGGCTGGCCGACGGCCGGGCGGAGAGCACTTCGGTCTCGCACGAGAGCGTGTCGCCGGGGTAGACTGGACGCTTCCAGCGGAGTTCATCGATCCCGGCGGCACCGAGGCTGGCGACCGGGTTCGCGGTCCAGTGTTCGACCAGCATCGCCATCGTCATCGCGCAGCTGTGCCAGCCGCTGGCGGCAAGGCGGCCGAAATGGGTCTGCGCCGCAGCGTCGTCCGACAGGTGGAACGGTTGCGGGTCGTACTGCCTGGCAAAGTCGAGCACGGCGTCGCGATCCACCGGGTAGGTGCCGAAGCGGGCGGTTTCGCCAACGGCGATGTCTTCGAAATAGCGCATGCGGCCAGTTTCGCCCCGAAACCGGTCGCGCGGCAAGCCCTATCGCAGCGCCGCCGCACCGATGCCGCCATCGCCGTCGAGCGCAGGGTCCGGCGCGAGGCCGAGGATGCGGCGCAGCAGCGGGTGGATCGCGGTGTTGCGAAACGACGGCAGCGTCACGCCGGGCCGGAGCGCCGGACCGCCCGCGACGAACAGCGCCTGCATCTCGGGTGCGGCATCGTCATAGCCATGCGCGCCGCCGGTGATGGCACGGGTCGGTCTGGTCGGGGTGATCGTCCAGCCGATCTCCGCGAGGCACAGGAAGGCGGCGACGCGTGGGTTGGTGCCGTAGCGCAGCCGGGCCGGGATCGCCGCCTTGGGCCAGCATTGCATATGCGGGTGGGGGCGGGCGAGCGCGGCGGCGAGCGCGGCCTCACGGCCGGGCAGCGGCTCGATCGCGGCATAGGGGCCGGTTTCGATCAGCCGGTAGCTGTTGGCCGGCGCGATGCCGTCGAACGCGATCACGCGGTCGGGCGCGATCGCCGCCATGCCGTGATCGGCGACGACGATCAGGTTGGCCGGCTGACCCAGCGCGGTCAGTTCGCGCTGCAACCGCCCGATCTGCGCATCGACCGCATGCATCGCCGCACGGGTTTCCGGGGCGGATCGGCCATGATCGTGCCCGGCGACGTCGACATCGTCGAAATAGAGCATAACGAGGCGCGGGCGCGTTGCCGCCGGGCGCCGCAGCCAGTCGACGACCGCATCGACACGCTGTCCGGCGGTGACGGCGGCGCTGAACGCCTGCCAGTCCGATGCGTGGGCGCCGCCGGCATAGACGCCGTGATCGGGCTTGCCAGTGCCGCCCCATGCGACCTCGCTGCCCGGCCAGAACATCGTCGCGCTGCGGATGCTGGCCTGTTCGGCGGCGATCCAGATCGGCTTGGCCGCGTTCCACCAGAACGGATCGACCGTCTCCATGGTGAAGGTCTCGCCCGGGCGTGCCGGGTCTTCCATCTTGTTGCCGACGATGCCGCTCTTGTCGGGGCGGACGCCGGTGGCGAGCGTCCAGAAATTGGGGAAGGTCTTGGTCGGAAAGCTGGGCCGCATCGCGCCCGCCACGCCGCCCGCCGCCAGTCGCGACAGGTTGGGTGCGGTGGCGGGCGTCAGATAGTCCGGCCGGGCGCCGTCGACGCCGATCACGATCGTGACCGGCGGGCGGGCCTCGCGGACCGCGGGCGCAGCCGCGATCGGCGCGGAGGACGTCGTACATCCGGCAAGCAGGACCAGCGCGGCGAACAGGGAAGGGATACGCATGACCCGACCTGCTAAGGCCCTATAATGACGGAGCGGTGAACGATCAGACGTTGAAGCGGAACAGCATCACGTCGCCGTCCTGCACGACATATTCCTTGCCCTCGGCGCGCAGCTTGCCCGCGTCGCGCGCGCCGCTTTCGCCCTTGCACGCGACATAGTCGTCGAACGCGATCGTCTCGGCGCGGATGAAGCCGCGTTCGAAATCGCTGTGGATCTCGCCCGCCGCCTGCGGCGCCTTGGCCCCGACCGACACGGTCCACGCGCGGGCTTCCTTCGGGCCGACCGTGAAGAAGGTCAGCAGGTGGAGCAGCGAATAGCCGGCGCGGATGACGCGGGCGAGGCCGGTTTCGGACAGGCCGAGGTCGGACAGGAACTCGGCGCGGTCGGCGCTCTCCATCGTGGCGATCTCCGCCTCGATCGCGGCGGAGACGACGACCGCCTCGGCGCCCTCCGCCTTCGCCTTCGCGAAGACCTTGGCCGACAGGGCGTTACCTTCCGCGGCGTCCTCCTCGTTCACGTTGCAGACGTAGAGCACGGGCTTGGCGGTCAGCAGCTGCGCCTGCGCGAACAGGCGTTCCTCTTCCTCGTCCTTGATCTCGGTCAGGCGGGCGGGTTGTCCCAAGCGCAGCAGGTCGAGCGCGCGGCCGAGGACGGCGGCGGCGAGCTTCGCCTCCTTGTCGCCCTGCTGGCCTTTCTTGGCAAGGTTGGGGACGCGCTTTTCGAGCGATTCGAGGTCGGACAGCATCAGCTCGGTCTCGACGGTATCGGCATCGGCGATCGGATCGACCCGGTCGTCGACATGCTGGATGTCGTCATTCTCGAAGCAGCGCAGGACGTGGACGATCGCGTCGACTTCGCGGATGTTGCCGAGGAACTGGTTGCCAAGGCCCTCGCCCTTCGACGCGCCGCGCACGAGGCCGGCGATGTCGACGAACGCCAGTTGCGTTTCGACCTTCCTGGCCGATCCGGCGATGTCCGACAGCGCGTCGAGCCGGGGGTCGGGGACGGCGACGTTGCCGACGTTCGGCTCGATCGTGCAGAAGGGGTAGTTGGCCGCCTGTGCCGCCTGCGTTTGCGTCAGCGCGTTGAACAGGGTGGACTTGCCGACATTCGGCAGACCGACGATACCGCAGCGAAAACCCACGTGATGCTATCCCGGTGACGATGGAAAGCCTGCGCCTTAGCCGCTGGTGGGCGGCTTTGCAAAAGCTACCAGCGATAGTTGAAGCTGACGCTGATCCGTTCGCCCCTGCCGGCGTGCGGCATGACTTCGTGGCGCAGCCAGCTTTCCCACATCAGCAGCGTGCCGGGCGCAGGGGCGACCGTTTCGAACGTGCCGGGGCGGGTGGGGGCGGCCATCAGCATCGGCAGCCGGGGATCCTCGAAGCGGATGCCGCCCGCACCCTCGGGCACCGCGACATATACGGTGCCCGACACGACGCTGTGCGGATGGAGGTGCCCCGAATGGCCGCCGCCGGGCTTGAGCAGGTTCACCCACAGGCTGTCGAGCTTCAGCCTGCGGCCGGCAAGCTCCATGCCGCACGCGGCGGCGAACTTCGCCACATGGCGGTCGAGCACGCGCTTGAGGTCGGCGAAGGCCGGGTCGCGCAGCGGCAGGTCGTTCAGGGAGGCGTAGGAGGTATAGCCGCGATACTCCTTGTCCTTCGACCAGCGGCGGCCGGCCATGTCGTCCTCGGCCAGCGCACGGACCGATGCGTCGAGGTCGGCGACCAGTGCGTCGTCGCCGAGGTTCGCTTCGTAGAGTTGGGTCGGAAAGAGGGTGCGGACGGTCATCGGCGCGGCTTGGCCGATCCGGCGCGCTTTGGGAAGCGTCAGCGGCGATGCGCGGACAGGAAGGTCCAGAGAGCGTCGTTGTCGACCACCCAGCTATGGCCGCCGCCCACGGTGATCCGCCCCGCCACGTCCGCGCCGCCGCGGCAGGCGGTGTAGCGTTCCTCGTACACCGTCGGCGCGACCCAGCGGGTGGTGGGGGCGGCGGTACAGCCGTTGAGCGCGGCCCAGCGCTGTTCGGCGGCGTGCATGGTGTAGGACCAGTATTTCGCGCCGCCGCCCCGGATCGGGTTGGTGGTGTCGGCGTCGCCGGCAAAGGCGATGACGGGCAGCGGCCGGGACGGGCGGCAGGTCGCGGGGTCGGGACGGGTCGGGTCGCTCGCCAGCGGATTGCCGGCGCGCAGGCCCACGACCGGGGCGATCGCGGCGAAGCGATCGGTCGCGACGCAGCCGAGCCACGACGTCATCCGCCCGCCACCCGACAGGCCGGTGGCATAGACACGCGCCGGATCGGCGCAGCCCGCCCGGGCCAGATGGTCGATCAGCGCGCCGATGAAGGCGACGTCGTCGGGGGCGTCGGGGCCGGGAATGGCGCCGGTGACGGTCGGTACGCCGGGGATGTTCCAGACGAAACCCCTGTCATGCGGGATGCCGGCATCGGGGGCGGCGACGATGAAACCGTGACTGTCGGACGCTTCGGCCAGTTTCGAATCGCGCAGCATCGCCGCGCCGGTGCCGCCGCTGCCGTGCAGCAGGATGACCAGCGGGGCGGCCGTCGCCGGGTCGAATCCGCGCGGGGCGTGGATCAGGACCGAGCGGCCGTTGCCGACCGTGATCCGCTGCTCGCCGCCGGGGGCGAGGGTACAGCGCGTCGCGGCCTGTGCGGTGGCGCCGGCGAGCAGCAGGAACAGGAAGGCGAGCAGTTGCAACGGTTTGGCCATGAGGCGCTTCCTATCGGGCCGGGACGGGGCGGCGCAAGCGCGGGCCAAAGGTCACAAAAGTCACACTCGTGCGCAATGCGTGGTCGTGGTGGTTTCGTGGTCGGCGGCGAGGTCGTTCGGTGGGTGGGCAGGCGATCGGTTCGGCGACCCTGACCGTTGCGGGGCGTGTAGGAAAGTCGTTTTTGGCGGGGTGTGTCGTTGTTTCCCGTACCCCGGCGGAGGCCGGGGGCCAGTTACGACGTCCTGTCGACAGGGGCGCAGATGTTGCCCAACTGGATCCCGGCCTTCGCCGGGGTACGGACTGGAAGGGCGCGCGGAGCTGCGCCTACCGCAATGGCAGGAACAGGTGGGTGATCGCCTCGCTCTCGGGTACGTCGGGGAGGAAGCGCAGGCGCTGGCAGACGAGCGGAGCGTCGCGCAGTTCCTCACCGCTGGCGGGCAGCCAGTCGTGGTAGAGAAGGCGCTCGACCGTTCTTGCGGATGTCCGGGGCTTGAATGGGCTTCGTCATTCCCGCGAAAGCGGGAATCCATTGACGCGGAGGAAGCGACACCGTCGCAGACGTCAGCGTCTATAGACTCCCGCCTTCGTGGGAGTGACGAATGGGCAGGGGCAAACGTGCCGCCGCTCACCCCATCCGTCGTGCGACCTCGTTCATGAAGCGGACGTCGTCGCCGGCTGCGAGCCACGGCGCCTCGGCGGCGATGGCGCCGAGCAGGTCGGTCAGGTCGTCGATCTCGGCCTTGGCGAAATTGCCCAGCACATAGGGGGTGACGCGGTCCTTGTGCCCCGGATGGCCGATACCCAGCCGGATGCGGCGGAAGTCGGGGCCGATATGCGCGTCGGTCGAGCGCAGACCGTTATGCCCGGCATGGCCGCCGCCGACCTTCACCTTCAGCTTGAACGGCGCGAGGTCGAGTTCGTCGTGGAACACGGTCACGTCGGCAGGAGTCAGCTTGTAGAAGCGCATCGCCTCCCCGACCGAGCGGCCGCTTTCGTTCATATAGGTGCCGGGTTTCAGCAGCAGGATTTTCTGCGTGCCGATGCGCCCTTCCTGTACCCAGCCCTGGAACGCGCGCTTCGGGGGCGGGAAGCCATGGACCTCGGCGATCGCATCGATGCCCATGAAGCCGATATTGTGGCGGTGCATCGCATATTGCGGGCCGGGATTACCGAGGCCGGTCCAGAGCTGCATCGAGGGTCCTTTGGGTGGAGTGAGAGGCGGGGAACGCTCCTACCCAAGATCGTCATTCCCGCGAAGGCGGGAATCCATATGCGCTGACGCCGGAGATGGAGTCGCTGGTGTTGCGGTTATGGGTCCCCGCCTGCGCGGGGACGACGATGGGGGGCGGGACGGCGCGTCTTCTCTTCCGTCATTTCGGCGTAGGCCGGAATCCATTGTATCGGGCGTTCTCGATGGAAGCGCGACGTGGCCGTGGCCATGGATCCCGGCCTTCGCCGGGACGACGTCGGCAGGGGCGGATGCGGGAGCGGGGCTGTACCCCCAAACGCAAAGGGAGCGGGACGGCCTCGGCCATCCCGCTCCCCGCAAGCGTCGCGCAAGGACGGGGCGGATCAGCCCTCGGCCTTGTCCTCGCCTTCGGCTTCCTCGCCTTCCGATTCCGCTTCGGCAGCGGCTTCGGCCGACTGCGCTTCGGCGACTTCGGCGTCGAGCGCCTCGTCCTCGGCGGTCGGGACCGTCGGCGGCACGATGGTGGCGACGGTGAAGTCGCGGTCTTCCACGGCCGGCTCGGCACCGTTCGGCAGCTTCACGTCCGAAATGTGGATCGAATCGCCGACTTCGCGGCCGGTCAGGTCGATCGTGATCTCGGTCGGGATGTTCGACGCTTCGACCACCAGTTCGATTTCGTGGCGCACGACGTTCAGCACGCCGCCGGCGCGCTTGATGCCGGGCGCGTCGTCTTCGTTGGTGAACACCACCGGGACCGCGACGGTGACGGTCGCGTTCTTCGAGATGCGCAGGAAGTCGACATGGATCGGCTGGTCGGTGACGACGTCGAACGCGACGTCCTTCGCCAGCGTACGCACCTGCTTGCCGCCGACCTCGACCATGATGACCGAGTTCATGAAGTGGCCGGTCATCAGCTGCTTCATCAGTTCACGGGCGTTCAGGTGGATGCCCTGCGGCTCTTCCTTGTTGCCATAGATCACGGCGGGGACGCGGCCATCGCGACGCAGGGCACGGGAGGCTCCCTTGCCTGCCCGATCGCGCGTCTCGGCCGACAGGTGCAGCGTGTCGCTCATCATGTCTTCCTTGAATGCTTGGTTTATCAGTCTTGCGCGGCCGGGCCTCCAGGGATGACCCCGGCACGAACAAGCGCGGGCGCATAGGGGAGTTCGGGGGGAAAGGCAAGGTTCGGGGT